>CAYZDW010000186.1:0-9138 GCA_964477175.1 uncultured Steroidobacteraceae bacterium
GTCGCGGTCGAGAAGCCGCGCGAGACCGTCATCGTGATGGTGACGAAGGACCAGGTGCTGGTGCAGGGAGAGCCGGTCGTGACGGTTGCGGACGTGGACGCGCACGAGGGCGTGATCATCGCGCCATTGCGCCGCGCGCTCAGGGCGCAGAGCGACCGCGCGATGCTGCGTGCGGCCGCGACGGATGCGAGCGCCAGGGAGATTACGATCCTTGCGGACCGTGAAATCCCCTACCGCGTGCTCAAGAAGGTCATGGCGAGCTGTACCGATGCGAACTATGGCCAGCTCTCGCTCGCCGTGCTGCAGAAACCGGAGGCGATGGGTGCCGATGTCAGCGGAACCTGAAACATCGGGAGCGTGCGCTTGAGCGCTGCGGTCGCCTACTACTACCGCAGCTTCGAGTTGCCGTGGAACGTGCCGGAGGAGGAGCGCGAGCGCTTCCGGCGCATCTGGCTGTGGGCGCTCGGCGTGATCCTTGGGCTCGGCCTCGTGGTGCCCTGGCTGCCAGTGCCGGAGCAGCCCTTCGAGGTGCCGCCGCCCATCCCGCCGCGACTCGCGCAGCTGGTGCTGGAACGGGCGATTCCACCGCCACCTCCGCCGCCCGTGCAACCCGAACGTGTGCAGCCGGAGCAAACGCGGCAGATCGAGCGTGCGGCGCCCGACCTCAAGCGCACGCAGGACGCGCGCCGCAAGGCTTCGCAGGCAGGTTTGCTGCCGTTCGCCGACCAGCTCGCGGACCTGCGCGACCAATTCGACGTCAAGAAGGAAGACCTCGCGCCGCTCGCAAGCGCCAAGGGCGACGGCGGCACGCCGCGCGCCGAGCGCTCCTTGATCACGACGCGCACCGGCACGCTGACCGGCGGCATCAACACCGCCGGCGTCAGTCGCGGCTTCGGCAGCGGCACTGGCACGCTCGACGGCCATGGCACGACGCGCATGCAAGTGCCGTTCGGCGGCAGCGGTAGTGGCAGCGCGATGCGCGGCGGCGGCGACGGCGACGGAGTGTCACGCAGCGGCAAAGGCAGGAAAGCCTCGCGCAGCCAGGAGGAGATCGAGCTGGTCTTCGATCGCAACAAGTCGGCGATCTACGCGCTCTACAATCGCGCGCTGCGCGATAACCCGGCGCTGCTCGGCAAGGTCGTCTTCGAACTGACCATCGCTCCCTGGGGCGAGGTCACCGACTGCCGCATCGTGTCGAGCGAGCTCAAGGACAGCGAACTGGAGCGCAAGCTCATCGCGCGCATCCGGATGTTCCGCTTCGAGGACAAGGATGTCGAAGCCATGTCGACGAGCAAGCCGATCGAGTTCTTCCCCGCCTGATCGCCACGATGCGGTACCATTGAGTCCTGAGACCGGACTCAGGACTGCACATGAATATCGGCGATGGCAAGGTCGTCTCGATTCATTACACATTGCGTGATACGCAGGGAACGGTGCTCGGTTCCTCCGACGGCAGCGACCCGATCGCGTACCTGCACGGCAACGGCAACATCGTCCCAGGTCTCGAGGAAGCGCTGGCCGGAAGGGTCGCCGGCGACCGCGTCGACGTCGTGGTCGCCCCGGAACAGGGCTACGGACTGCGCGAGGAGCGTCTCGTGCAGATGATCCCGCGCACCCGATTCCCCGATTCCGACGGACTCGCGCCGGGCCAGCAGTTCAATACGGAGGGACCTCACGGCGCGCGCCTGCTGACCGTGACCCGCGTCGAGAGGGACATCGTCACGGTAGACGCCAATCATCCGCTGGCCGGCAAATCGTTGCATTTCAGCGTCGAGGTGGCCGAGGTCCGCAAGGCAACGCGCGAGGAACTCACGCACGGCCATGTGCATGGCGCGGGCGGCCACAACCACTGACCCAGCGAAATTCCGGTGCCGCGCGCCCTTGCGTGCACCTTCCGAGCCCATCGTGATGCATCGCCACAATCTGCAGTTCCCCTCGAAGGAAACCGCGCTGCGCGAGGACGTCCACGCGCTGGGTTCGCTGGTCGGCGAGGTGCTGCGCGACCAGGGTGGCGAGGAGCTGCTCGGGCTGGTCGAGGGCGATCGCGTCGCAGCGATCGGACGCCGGGAAGGCGAGCCCGAGGGCGCGGTCGGGCTGATCGTGCGGACCTCGGACCGCCCCGCGCAACAGGCTCGCGACCTGATCCGCGCATTCAGCAAGTGGTTCGAGGTCGTCAACCTTGCGGAACGCGTGCATCGCGTGCGCCGGCGCCGCGAGTACATGAACCGCAGCGACCGCCCACAGCCTGGCGGCATCGGCGACTGCCTGTATCGCCTCAAGGCGGCCGGACTCGACGGCGAGCAGGTGCTGCGGCTGCTGGGCGACGTGACGATTTACCCGGTATTCACGGCGCATCCCACCGAGTCGACGCGCCGCACGATGTTGCGCAAGCAGCAACAGATTGCCGACCTCATGATCGAAAGGCTGGATCCGACCCTGACACCGGCCGAGCGCCGCTCGGTCTGGGAGAGGATCCGCATGGAGGTGACCTCGAGCTGGCAGACCGAGGTGCATCCGCGCGAACGACTGACGGTCGCCGACGAGCGCGAGCACGTGCTGTTCTACCTGGCGGAGGTGGTTTATCGCATGGTGCCGGCGCTTTACGAGGAGCTCGCGATCTGGCTCGAGACCGTATTCGGCGTGCCGCCCGACATCGAGCGCATTCCATTCTTGCTGCGCTTCGGAACCTGGGTTGGCGGCGACATGGACGGCAACACGGAAGTCCACGCGAAGACGATCCGCGAAACGCTGCACCGCCACCAGCAGCGCATCATTTCGGCCTATTACGAGGAGTGCCGCGCGTTGTCCGGCAAGCTCTCGCAGAGCGCCAGCCGGGTCGGCGTCAGCCGCGAGCTCGAGCAGCGCATCGCGGAGTACGACATCCTGCTGCCGACGGCGCGCCAGGCGACCCCGTCGCGGCACGACCGCATGCCTTACCGCGTGTTTCTGTCGCAGGTCGCGGACCGGCTGCGGACGACCTATGAAGGCCGGCCGAACCACTACGAGTCGGCCGAGCACTTCATCCGGGACATCGAGATCGTCGCGGCCAGTCTGCGCGCGAATCACGGGCGGCATGCCGGCCTGTTCCCGGTCGAGCGGCTACTGTGCCGCGCGCGCACCTTCGGATTTCATCTCGCGACGCTGGACGTGCGCCAGCACGCGTCGGTGCACCGCGAAGTCGTCCGCCAGGGCCTCGGGCTCGCGGACTGGAAGAGAACCAAGCCGGATGCGCGCCGCGCGGTGCTGCGCGATGCACTCGCCCGTGACCGCGGCCCGGCCGGCTCCTTCGATGCCGTCGGCCGACGCACGCTCGCCGTGTTCGAGGCGCTCATTCAGGGTCGCTTCAAGTACGGCGATCGCGCGGTGGGCGACTACGTGGTCAGCGGAACCGCGGCGCCGGACGACGTCCTGTCGGTGCTGCTGCTCGCGCGCTGGGCCGATATCACGGATCGGGAACTGGGCGAAGTTCCACTCGACATCGTGCCGGTCGTCGAGACCGCGGCCGCACTGGACGGGGCCGGAGAAATCCTGCGCGGCCTGTTCAGCGAGGAAACGTACCGTCGTCACCTGGCCGGTCGCGGCAACCGCCAGACGGTGCTGGTCGGCTATTCGGAGAGCAACAAGGAATGCGGCATCGCGGCGTCGCGGCACGCCGTGTACTGCGCCCACGCGGAGCTCATGAAGGCGGCCGCGGAAGGCGGCATCGAGCTCGTACTGTTCCACGGGCGCGGCGGCACCGCGAGCCGCGGCGGCGGGCCGCTCGACCGGCTCGTCGAAAGCACGCCGCCGGGGGCGACTCGCGGCCGGCTGCGCGCCACGGAACAGGGCGAGGGCATCAGCAACAGCTATGGCTTGCGTCGCATCGCACTGCGCACCTTCGAGAAAGCCGTATTCGCCGTCATGCTGGATTGCGTCGGCGCGCCCAAGCGAGTTGCGCCGGCGGAACAGCAGCTGCCGCTGATGGCCCGCATCGCCGAAGCCAGCCGCGCGCGCTACCGTGCACTGGTCTACGAGGAAGCGGAGTTCCAGCGTTACTTCCGTGACGTGACGCCGATCGACGTGATCGAGCGGATGCAGATCGGCGGACGCGTCGCGCATCGCGAAGGCAGCGGCATCGAGGCGCTGCGAGCTGTTCCATGGGTCTACGCCTGGACACAGAGCCGACATTCGCTGCCCGGCTGGTTCGGCGCCGGCACAGGTCTCGACGTCGCCGCCCGCGAACTCGGGGCCGAGCGGCTTGCGAAAGCCTGGTCGAGCTGGCCGTTCTTCAGGAACCTGCTGGATGATATCGAAATGGAACTGGTGCGCGCCGATCTCGAAATCGCAGCGCATTACGATGGACTGGCGACCGGCCCTGCCACCGGCATCATCGACGCGATACGCCACGAGCACGCGCTCGCGAAACGCTGGATCACCTGGGTCAAGGGCGAAGTGGACCTGCTCGACAGCCGGCCGCAGATGCAGCGTTCCGTGCTGCTGCGCGCGCCCTACCTCGATCCGATGCACCTGATGCAGGTCGACCTGCTGCGCCGCTGGCGGGCCGGTGACCGCGCGGACCGGGAGTTGTTCGATGCGCTGCTCGCGAGCGTCACCGGCATTGCGCTCGGCCTGCAGGCGACCGGCTGATCCCGCACGCGATCCGACGTCGGGATCCTTTACAAACTTTCAGGATTCCTGTCTCGGGAGCCATTCGGGTCATGGTTCATGGCTGATGAACCTAATGATTTCAACGAGATAGATGCAATGGCATGACTCGTGCATCGATCGGGGCAAGGCCTTCACGCTCCGCCGCTGAACTAGAAACCGCTGGGGGATGATGGGGGCGAAGCCCCGGCACGTGCCGGGGCTTCGTATTTCATGCGGCACGGCTGCCGCGGTTATCCTTACGGGTCACTGCGCGACCGGAGGGAGCATGGGGGAACTGCTGGCACTGACGACGCCGCGGCAGAGCGTCTGCGTGTACTGCGCCTCCAGCCAGGCCTGCGATGCGCTCTACCATGACGCGGCGCGTCGCCTCGGCGGGCTGCTCGCGGCCGCGGAATGGACCGTCGTCTACGGCGGAGGCCGCTCCGGATCCATGGGAGCACTGGCCGAAGGCGCGCTCGCGGCCGGCGGGCGCGTGGTCGGCATCATTCCGAGATTCATGCAGGACCTGGAATGGGGTCACGATGCATTGTCGGAGTTGTACGTCGTCGAGGACATGCGCACGCGCAAGCACGAAATGCTGACACGCGCTTCTGCGGTGGTCGCGCTCGCCGGTGGCACCGGGACGCTCGAGGAGCTGCTGGAAGCGATCACGCTCAAGCGGCTCGGGCTGTTCCTCGGCCCGATCGTGCTCGTCAATACGCGCGGCTACTACGATCCACTGCTGTCGCAACTTGCAACCGCGATCGACGGCCGCTTCATGGACGTCCGCCACGGCGGTCTGTGGTCCGTCGTGACGAAGCCGGAGGCCGTGCTGCATGCCATCGAAACGGCGCCGGAATGGGACGCGGCCAACCGCGACTTCGCTGTTACCCGCTGATTCGGATAAAATTCCGGCATGAGCAGCGAACGACCGGGCGATCCGCAGATGGACCCTGTGGCCTTGTACCGCGAGGACGTTTTCACCGACCAGCGCGTCGGCACGATCCGGCGCATGACACCGGTCAGATCCGACGGCAGCGACGACCCCTCGCGGCCGGTGCTGTTCATCGGCCAGGCGACGGTCATGACACCGATGGGCTCGTTGCCGCTGTCGTTCGAGCTGGAAGCGGGGAGCCTGACCGAAGCCGTGTCCCGTTTCGGCCCCGCCGCGCAGCAGGCGATCGAGGAGGCGGCGCGCGAATTGCAGGAAATGCGCCGCCAGGCCGCTTCGTCGATCGTGATCCCCGAGGCCGGCGCGGCCGCGTTCAAGGGCATGGGCGGCAAGGGCGGCGGCGGCATCCAGCTGCCCTGACCGCCTGCTGCGCGCGGTTTCAGCCGCGTTTCCCTGTCTTGCGGCGGCGCCTGCCACCGGCCACCGCCATGTCCCTCAGCACGACGAGCACTGCCGTGCGGCGTTTCGGATCCAGTTTCTGCCATAGCCGCAGCATGAGCTGTGTCTCGGCGTCGAAGCCGGTCAGCGGTTGCAGGGCATCGTCGGCGAAAGTCCGCAGCAACTCGTAATCGACTCCGAGCTTGCGCGCCAGGCGGCGGACGTCGGCAGGGGTCGGCACCGAGCCGACGAGCTCGGCGACCGCCGCGGGGGTCGTGCCGAGCAGCCGCGCAAGCTGCGCCGTCGATTGGCCGCTCGCAACGGCATTACGCAGCCACACCGGAAACTGCAGCAGTGCGGTCGGGTCGATCATGGCGTCGCGAGATAACGCGCGAGCCAGCCCTGCACTTCCTGGAAGAAGTAGCGGTGGTTCTCGCCCTTGAGGATCCAGTGATTCTCGTCCGGGAACAGGATCAGCCGGCTCGGGACCTGCTGGCGCTGCAGCACGGTCCAGAATTCCAGCCCGTTGTTGAATGGCACCCGGAAATCCTTCTCGCCGAAAGTCACGAGGATCGGGGTCTTCAGCCGGGCCGATTTCCAGAACGGACTTTGTTCGCGCCAGACTGCGCGGCCCTCCCAGGGCGGGCCGCCGAGGTTTTGTTCGCGAAAGTAGGCGGTATCGCTCGTGGTCCACTGCGTCTTGAGGTCGTAAAGGCCCGCATGACTCACGAGCGCGCGGTAACGGGTAGTCGTCACGGCCAGCCAGTTGACCAGATGCCCGCCGTAGCTCGCGCCGCCCGCGGCCTGGCGCGACGCGTCGATGAACGGGTAGCGGCGTATCGCCTCGTCGGCGGCCTGGTTGATCTCGTCCGCCGGGCCCGCGAGCGGATCGCCCTGGATGGCCTGCGCGAAGGCTTCCCCGAATCCGGTCGATCCGGAGTAATTGGTCATCAGAATGACGTAGCCCGGCTGCGCGAGCAGATGGTAGTTCCAGCGGATGAAGAACTGGTCCTTGATCATCGCGTGCGGCCCGCCGTGGATCAGCAGGAACAGCGGGTACTTGCGTGCCGGATCGAAATTCGGCGGTAGCGCCAGGACGTTGTGAATGCGTCGCCCGCGCCTGGACTTGAACCAGAATTCCTGCACCGGCTGCCAGTCGATTGCAGCGGCGCGTTCGGTGTTGAACGACGTCAGGGCGCGACGCGCGCCCGTCGCCGCGTCGATGCGTGCCGTCTCCGGCGGGCTGACGGCGCTCTCCCAGTTCGCGACGACGACCGCATTCGCCTCGTCGCCACCGACCTGAAGCCCGGTGATGGTTCCGACCTCGAGCCGGCCCAGTTCGCGGACCTCGCCGCCGCTCGCCGGCACGGTGTAGAGCCGGTCATGGCCCTCGTCCTCCGCCAGCAGGAAAATGCGCTCGCCGCCGGGAGCGACGACGAAGCCGCCGACCGAGCGATCGAATCCGGATGCCACGGGCCGCGGCTCCGTGCCGCCCCAGTCAAAGCGCACGAGCCTGGCGTCGTTGTAGACGTACTTGGTGTTCGGAGTACCGAGCGCATAAAGGGCCGAACCGTCGGGCGCGAACTGCGGATCCGAATAACTCGCCTCGTCCGCCGTCAGGCGCCGCGGTTCCCCGCCGCCGGCCGGCAGCACGAACAGCGCCTGCAACACGACCGCACGCGCGGCCTGATCACGCTCGGTCGTGGCGGTGAACACGATCGCGCTGCCGTCGGGTGACCAGGCGGCATCCAGAAATTCCCCGTCATTGTCGAGGTCCCCGCCGAAACCCCGGCCGCGCGCAAGCTCTGTGCCGGCCAGCAGGTCGCGCGCCTCGCTGCCTGCGGCCAGCGCCTGCAGCATCAGGGTCGGGCGCCGCTCGTCGAGCCAGCGGTCCCAATGCCGGACTGGGAATTCATCGAAGGCGCGCGCGTTGTACTTTCGCGCCTTGCGTTCCTCGAGGCGTGCGCGGTTGTCAGCGTCGGTCATCGCGCCCGGGAAAATCATGCTTGTGAACAGAAGCGCCTGGCCATCCGGCCGCCAGAGCGGCATGACGCCGCCGGTGGACAGCTGCGTGACGCGCTGCGCCTCGCCGCCACCCACGATGTCGAGCACATAGATCTGCGATTCCTCATCGCCGTCGCGTTTGGCCGTAAAGGCGATCCGCCTGGAATTCGGGCTCCACGCCACCCCCGATTCGGAACCCTTGCTCGAGGTGAGCCGCCGGGGCGCCGCGCTGCCGTCGGCCGGCACCAGCCAAAGGTCGCTGGATTTCTGGTCCTCGACATAGGCTGGCTCCGTGACGGGGACCACGACCCAGCGCCCGTCGGGACTCAGCACCGTTGCGCCGACGCGCTTCATGAGCCACAGGTCTTCGTGCGTGATGGGGTGGCGCTCGGCGGCTCCCGCCGCATGGCAGGCGCTCGCCATCAGCAGCAGGGTCAATGCATGGAATCGGTTTTTCACGCTAAACCTCACGCCGGCCATTGCCGCGCCCGCACGCTGCGCAGCAACCATGGCCGGTCCGCGTCGAGCTGCTCCTTGAATAGCTCACCGCGCCCCTGCAACGGTGTCCAGTCCGTGTAGGCGCCGACCAGCGACCCGAGGTAGGGTCGCGCGACCTCGAGACATTCCCGGAAATCGAGGTCATCGGCCTCGCGCAGCCCTTCGCGCGGGTGCCGAATCGCCCATAGCGTTGCGGCCAGCGCGCCCGCCGCCACCTGCAGGCAGGTCGCATTGGTATACGGCACGTGCCGCCGCGCTTCGGCGATCGAGAGCTGCGACCCGTACCAGTACGCGTTCTTCGAGTGGCCCGCGAGCAGCACGCCGAGCTCGTCCATGCCGGTCACGATTTCCGCGCTGATGATGCGCCGCGCCGGTTGCGGCTGCCAGCCGCGGCCTTCCAGCTCGAGTGCCGACAGCATCGCGTCGTCGCAGGTGTGGTAGACGAACATGACCGTCGGCCGATACTCGAATCGCGAACCCTGCCGCAAGGACAGGTGATCGGCGATCGAGAATACCTCGTCATGCGTCATCATGAGCCCCTGAAAGCCGCCGGTCGAAGGCAACCAGCTGCGCGCAAAGGTTGCACCGCCGGGGCGGTGCAGATACACGGAGCCGGAGTGGCGGCGATGCCATTGCGAGCCGGCGGGCTTGTCCGATTCCGCGGTCCCGACCGACAACTC
>CAYZDW010000187.1:0-3649 GCA_964477175.1 uncultured Steroidobacteraceae bacterium
TCGCCGCGCGCCGCTAGGGGGAACCTCTGGTTTACTCCCGCATGGGCGCGACCGCGTGCGATTTTCGTCCCTGGCAAAAAACGAGGCGCGATGTGTATCGTGATACAAGAGTGACGAGCGACGCCGCCAGGGACGAAAATCGCCCGGTCCCGGAGGGTTGCGCACGGGCCTCGGCGCGACGGCGTTGCTCGCCTCGTCCATAGTCCCTGCTATGGGACTTCGGCTCGCGCCTTGTCGCGCCGAGGCGCGCGCGCAACGCGCCTCATGCGCGAGTAAACCAGAGGTTCCCTAATGCGCCGGGTTCGCATCAAGGACGAGTATCTCGAGCAGCGCATCTTCCTGCAGCGCTCGCTGGTCGCGGCCGTCATCCTCGTCGCCTTGATGCTGCTGCTTGCCGGCCGGGCCTTCTGGCTGCAGGTGCTGCAGCACGACCATTACGCTGAATTGTCCCAGGGCAATCGCGCGCGCATCGAGCCGCTGCCGCCCAATCGCGGCATCATCTACGACCGGGCAGGCCGCGTGATCGCCGAGAACACGCCGGCTTACCAGCTCGAAGTCGTGCGCGAGCAGGCCGGCGATCTCGATACGACGCTCGCGCGGCTCGAGGAGGTCGGGCTGCTCGAGCGGGACGACGTCGAGCGCGTGCGCGGGCTGCTGCTGTCACGTCGCTCGTTCGAGGCCGTGCCGATCCGGCCGCAGCTCGACGACGAGGAAGTCGCGCGCTACGCCGTGCACCGCCACGAACTGCCGGGCGTGCTGCTCGAGACCCGCATGGCGCGTCACTACCCATACGGAGCGGTCGGCGCGCATGCGCTCGGCTATGTCGGCACGATCAGCGCGGAGGATCTCACGCGCCTCGACAAGGAGCGCTACTTCGGCACGGGCGTCGTCGGCAAGACCGGCGTGGAGCGCGCCTACGAGGACCAGTTGCTGGGCGAAGGCGGCTACCGCGAGGTGCTGGTCAACGCCGAGGGCCGCCGCGTCGACTTGCCTGACCGGAAGGCCGGCCAGCTGCAGAGCCGCCAGCCACGAGCTGGCCGCGATCTGAGGCTGGCGCTCGACATCGAGTTGCAGCGCGTCGCGGAAGTGGCGATGGCCGGCCGCCGCGGCGCGGTCGTTGCGATCGACCCGTCGAACGGCGACGTGCTGGTGCTCGCGAGTCTGCCCAGCTTCGATCCCAACGGTTTTGCGCGCGGCATCTCGCGCCGTGAATACGTGGCGCTGACCGAAGATCCGGACCAGCCGCTGTTCAACCGCGTGCTGCGCGGCACCTACCCGCCCGGTTCGACGATCAAGCCGATCATGGCGCTCGCCGGTCTCGAGTACGACGTCGTGCGCCCGGAAGACCGGGTCTTCTGCTCCGGGCATTTCTCGCTGCCGAATTCGCGGCACCGGTTCCGCGACTGGCGACGCGAGGGCCATGGCACCGTCGACATGCGCAATGCCGTCATGCAGTCCTGTGACGTCTATTTTTACCGCCTGGCGAACACGCTCGGCATCGAGCGCATCCACGACGTGATGACCCGGATCGGATTCGGCGCGCCGACCGGCATCGACATCGGCGGCGAACGCGGTGGCATCATGCCGTCGCCGCAATGGAAAAAAACCGTGTTCAGGCAGCGTGAACAACAGGTCTGGTTTCCGGGCGAGACCGTCATCATCGGCATCGGCCAGGGCTATTGGACCGCGACCCCGCTGCAACTCGCCAAGGCGACCGCGCTGCTCGCGAAGCGCGGCCAGCACTACCGGCCGCGGCTCGTGCGAGCCCTGGTGGACCCGGTCACCGGCGCGGTGGAAGAGCGCGTGCCGCAGTCACTGCCCTCGATCGAACTCAACGATCGCGCGAACTGGGAAGTCATCGTCGATGCGATGGTCGCCGTGACCACCGGGCCGCGCGGCACGGCGGTGCGCGCGTCCAGAGGCGCCACATACACGATCGCCGGCAAGACCGGTACCGCCCAGGTGTACTCGGTCGGCCAGACCGAGCGCTACGACGAGAGGAAGGTCGCCGAGCGGCTGCGCGACCACGCGCTGTTTATCGCATTCGCGCCCGCCGATGCGCCGAGGCTCGCGATCGCGGTACTGGTCGAGAACGGCGGCACCGGCAGCGCGGTTGCGGCACCCATCGCGCGCGCCGTGTTCGACACCTACCTGGCCCGCGGCGAGGGCTGATGTACGAAGAACTCGCAGCATCGCGGACCAGGCGCACGGTTACGGCGACCGCGCGCCTGATGCGTGCGCTGCACCTGGACGGCATGTTGCTGTCGGGCATCGCCGGGGTCGGCTTTTTCGGGCTATTCGTGCTCTACAGCGCAGCCGGGGACAATACGACACTGTGGCTCAGCCAATTGGTGCGCTTCGGCATCGGCATCGCGGTCATGATCGCGATCGCGCAGGTCCCGGATCATTTCATGCGCATGGTGGCCCCAGTTGCCTATGTGCTCGGGTTGGTATTGCTCGTG
Source organism: uncultured Steroidobacteraceae bacterium (assembly GCA_964477175.1). Classification (GTDB taxonomy): domain Bacteria; phylum Pseudomonadota; class Gammaproteobacteria; order Steroidobacterales; family Steroidobacteraceae; genus SCUD01. Next base: position 2,463 of record CAYZDW010000187.1, read on the forward strand.
CTGGTCGCGGTCGCCGGCGACGTCGGCAAGGGTGCCCAACGTTGGCTGGACGTCGGCATCGTACGGTTCCAGCCCTCCGAGATCACGAAGCTCGCGGTGCCGATGATGTGCGCGTGGTACCTGCACCAGCGACCATTGCCGCCGTCGCTTTGGAACGTGGTCGCAGTACTGGCCATGATCCTCGTTCCGGTGTTGCTGATCGCCGAGCAGCCGGACCTCGGAACCGCGCTCCTGGTCGCAGTGGCGGGCCTGCTGGTGATCGTGCTGGGCGGCCTGCCGTGGACCTACCTGCTGGGTGGCGTCGCGGTCGCGGGTGCCGCGGTGCCGCTGGTCTGGAGCCTCCTGCACGACTACCAGCGGCAGCGCGTGCTGACGCTGCTCGACCCGCAGAGCGACGCGCTGGGCGCCGGCTATCACATCATCCAGTCGCAGATTGCGATCGGTTCCGGCGGTGTGTTCGGCAAGGGCTGGACCAACGGCAGCCAGGCACAGCTCGAATTCCTGCCGGAGCGGTCGACCGACTTCATCTTCGCCGTCATCGGCGAGGAATTCGGTCTGCTCGGGTTGTTCGCATTGCTGGCCGGATACCTGCTCATCGTAGGCCGCGGACTGTACATGGCCGCCCAGTGTCGCGACGCCTTCACGCGGCTCCTGTCCGGCAGCATCGCACTGACGTTCTTCGTGTACGTGTTCGTCAATGCCGGCATGGTGACCGGGCTCCTGCCGGTGGTCGGCGTGCCATTGCCACTCGTCAGTTACGGCGGCACGTCGCTGGTGACCCTGATGGCTGGCTTCGGTATCCTGATGTCGCTGTACTCCAGCCGCAAACTCCTGGGTTCATGAAGACTGCGACACGGTTGCTGCGCTCGCTGGCCCTTTGCCTGGTGTCGCTCGCCTTCGCGGGTCCAGCCGTCGCGCTCGACGGCAATCGCGAGGACGTACGGCAGTTCATGCAGGAAATGTTGCGCAAGCACGCCTTCGACGAGGCCTGGCTGGCCGGTGTCATCGGGGCAGCCGAGAGCCAGCCCAGGATCATCGAGCTCATGAGCCAGCCCGCCGAGCAGGTCATGCCCTGGCACGCGTATCGCGACCATTTCCTGACCGAGGAGCGCATCGCGGCCGGCGTCGAGTTCTGGGCGGCGCATCGCGCGCGCCTCGCCGAAGTCGAGGACAAGACCGGCGTCGCG
>CAYZDW010000188.1:0-3326 GCA_964477175.1 uncultured Steroidobacteraceae bacterium
GGGTTCGCACGGCCGCAGAACCGGACTTCCTTCTACGCGATCGCCGAGGGCTTCTTGGCTGGCTGTCTCGGCGGCCGTTACGAGCCGGTCGGCAAGGACTTCGACGGCGCGAGCCTTCAGGTCCCCGAGGGTGCGGAACACGTGCCGGGGCTCGTCGAGGCGCTCAAGACCCGGTAAGCACGAAACGACTAGAGGGGAGCCTCATTGCGCGATGCCGCTGACCGCCGCCCACGAGTCGTCATCGTCGGCGCCGGCTTCGGCGGTCTTGCGGTGGCGAAGCGGCTCGCCGGGCTGCCGGTCGACGTCACACTGATCGATCGCCAGAACCATCATCTTTTCCAGCCGTTGCTGTACCAGGTGGCAACGGCCGGGTTGTCACCGGCCGACATTGCCTGGCCCATACGCCAGCTGGTGCGGTCACAGCGCAACACGCGCGTGCTGATGGGCGAGGTCACCAGCGTCGATACGGCACGCAAGGTCGTCATGCTCGGCGACGGGCCGATCGCCTACGACTGGCTCGTGCTCGCGACCGGTGCGACGCACGGCTACTTCGGTCATGACGAGTGGGCGGCGCATGCGCCAGGTCTCAAGGACCTCGATGACGCGACAGGAATCCGTCGGCGCCTGTTGCTCGCTTTCGAGCGCGCGGAGATGGCGTCGAGTCCCGATGTGTGCGGCAGACTGCTCACCATCGCCATCGTCGGCGGCAGTCCGACCGGTGTCGAGATGGCGGGCGCCGTTGCCGAGCTCGCGCGCAAGGCGCTCGCGACCGACTTCCGCGAGATCGATCCGAAGCAGACGCGCGTGCTGCTGCTCGAGGCGGGACCGCGGCTGCTGCCGAGCTTTCCGGAAGAACTGTCGCGCTACACCGAGGCGGCAATGCGACGTCTTGGTGTCGAAGTGCGTCTTGGCAAGGCAGTCACCCGCTGCGGCGCGGAAGGGATCGCGCTCGGCGACGAGTTGATCGAGGCGGGCACCATCGTCTGGGCGGCCGGCGTCAAGGCGTCGTCCGCGGCAAAGTGGCTCGGTGTCATCGGCGATCGCGCGGGCCGAGTGCCGGTCGGGCCGGATCTCAGGCCGTCGGGCCACGACGACATCTATGTAATCGGCGACACGGCGCTCGTCCGTGACGCGCGCGGCGCGCCACTGCCAGGCATCGCGCCGGTCGCGAAACAGCAAGGCACTTACGTGGCGAACGCCATTAGGGCCCGCATCCGTGGCGGGAACGCGATTCCGCCATTCACCTACCGCGATCGCGGTCTGCTCGCGACCATCGGTCGCAAAGCCGCAGTCATCGCATACAAGCGGATGCGACTCAAAGGGCGGCTGGCGTGGTGGCTATGGGGCGCGGCGCACATCTACTTCCTCGTGAGCCTGCGCAACCGCATCATCGTCGTAACGCAGTGGCTGTGGTCCTATATCGTGTTCGAGCGCGGCGCACGACTGATCACGGGTATCAAGCGACCCTGAGTTGACTCGCGTGCGTGGTACTCCCTACCATGTTGCGCCCGCCGAGCGGCGGATCAATAAGGAGTCTTCCCGTGCAACGCTACCTCGGCCTCGCAGTCGCTCTTGTCGTCAATCTCTCTGCTCCAGCCTTCGCGCAAGAAGCAGGCGACGCCGTGAGCGTGGATCCCGATGTCCATAATGTCATTCTGGATAACGAGCACTTCCGCGTGTTCGACGCTCGCGCGTCCAGGGGAACAAAGAGCCCCATGCACGCGCACCCGCCAACGGTTCTCATCAGTGTCGGTACGACGCGCTTGCGGGCCACATCGCCGGACGGCGAGTCGGCGATCTTCGACCTGAATCCTGGCCAGGTGCTGTGGATGGAGGGTGCACAGCATTCCTGGGAACTGCTGGCAGGCGAACTGCACGCCATCGGCGTGGAGATAAAATCGGCACAGAAGGCGGGTGCACCGCCCGCTCCCACGGCTGAGCAAAGGATGGGCGACGCGGTATCGGTGGATCCGAACGTGCACCACGTCATCCTGGAAAATCCGCACGTCCGCGTCTTCGAGGGACGCGTTTCGCACGGCGGCAGCAGTCCCATGCACTCGCATCCTCCCACCCTGCTCGTGAGTCTGGACTGGGCGCGCTTGAGGCTGTCCTTGCCGGACGGCAAGAGCGTCATCCACGACTTCAGCCCCGGCCAGTTGTACTGGTTCGGCGAGGGCGCGACCCATTCCTGGCAGGCCCTCGCTGGCAATGGGCGAGTGATTGCGATCGAGGTGAAATCAGCTCAGGCGGCCATGAAGTAGTGAGGCGGCTTTCGATCCCGATCCTGGGCATCGCCCTGACCGCGCTGGCGCTGGGCGCAATTCCGTTCGGGCAGCAGTCTCGTGCCAGTGAGCCGGCCCCCGAGTTCACGCACCGGGCTGAGGAGAACTGGATCAATTCGGCGCCGGTGTCGCTCGAGTCACTACGCGGTCAGGTGGTGCTGATCGACTTCTGGACATTCGACTGCTGGAACTGTTACCGCTCCTTTCCGTGGCTCAACGAGGTCCACGAGAGGCTGGCCGGTCACGGCCTGCAGATCATCGGTGTGCATTCGCCGGAATTCCGCCACGAACGCGAACCGCAACGGGTCGCCGCAAAGGTGCGCGAGTTCAAGCTCGAGCATCCCGTGATGATCGACAACGACTTTTCGTACTGGAAGGCGATGGGCAATCAGTACTGGCCGGCATTCCACCTGATCGACAGGCGCGGCCAGCTGCGCTATCGCTTCGCCGGTGAAACGCATAGCGGTGACCGACGCGCCCTCGAGATCGAGCGGCGCATCGGTGAACTGATCGCCGAGCAGCCCTGAGCGCGTCTGCACTCGGCGTAACACCACGAAAAACTGGTCGGGGTGACAGGATTTGAACCTGCGACTCCTACGTCCCGAACGTAGTGCTCTACCAGGCTGAGCTACACCCCGAAGTGGCGGGACAGCGGACCGGTCAGGCGTTGCGGGTCACCGCGAATCGCGCGAGCGCTCCAAGCGCGTCGCGATAGGCCGATGCGGGAATCTGGGCCAGCGCCTCGAGGGCCAGTTCCGCCTCGCTTTCAGCGAGTCGCGCAGTGTAATCAAGGCCCCCCGTGCTTTCAATGACGGCGCGGATCGGGGCCTGGTCCTCGGTGCCGCCCTGTTCGATGGCGGCGCGGATCATCCTGGTCGCGGCGGCATCGCCGTGGCGTAGCGCGTGGATCAGGGGCAGTGTCGGCTTGCCCTCGGCGAGGTCGTCGCCGACGTTCTTGCCGAGTTCGGCCTCGTCGCCGCGGTAGTCGAGCGCATCGTCGATGAGCTGGAAAGCGATACCCAGATGCTTGCCGTAACGCGCAAG
>CAYZDW010000189.1:0-4436 GCA_964477175.1 uncultured Steroidobacteraceae bacterium
TGCCGGCCACCTGATCGCCCAGCACGGCAGCGGCTGCCCTGGCCTGCGCCAGGCGCGGCGGCGGTATTTCCGCATGCAGTTCGTCGAGCAATAGATCGCCGGTCACGTCATTCTCGACGCGGGCCAGCAATGTCCGGGCGATCCGGAATACAGAGGGCGCCACACCGGTGCCGGCGCCAGAATGCACGCCCTCCGTCAAGACCTCGATCGACAGGTTGCCGACCAGGTTGCCGCGCAGCGAGGTCGTGCACCAGAGCTGGTCGTAGTTGCCGCATTCGGCATCCAGGCAAACCACGAGGCTCGGCGTGCCGATGCGATCCGCGAGCGTCTCGACGTAATGGGGCAGGTCAACGCTTCCGCTTTCCTCGCAGGCCTCGATCAGCACGACGCAACGCGCGTGCGGGATTCCCTGTTGCTGGAGGAGGCGGATCGCGGTCAACGACGAAAACACCGCATACCCGTCATCGGCACCGCCGCGCCCATAGAGCCGCCCGTCGCGCAGGACCGGTTCCCAGGGGGACAGCCCTTCCGCCCAGCCGGTGAACTCCGGCTGCTTGTCCATGTGGCCATAGAGCAGCGCCGTGCCCGGGCCTGTTCCGGGGATCTCGCAGAGCAGCAGCGGCGTGCGATTTCCTGCGCGCAGGATCTCGACTTTTAGTCCCTTGATCTTCTGCTCGCGGCACCAGGCGGCCATCAGTTCCGCCGCGCGGTCCATGTGGCCATGCGCCTGCCAGTCAGGATCGAAATCCGGCGATTTGTTTGGAATCCGGATGTAGTCGCAGAGGCGCGGAACGATCGACGAGCGGAATGTCTCCCTGGTTTCGTTGAGGGCTAACTTGAAATCCATTTAATCACCGTGTTATCAATTACTTACGACGACTACCTAATCACGACCGGAGGTACGCCGGAATCAGGCCGGCGGCGACTCTTCCAGTGTAAGGCCAAAGAACCGCCGCGCGTTCGCGGTCGTCACGGCCGCGAGCTCGCCGGCCGATTGGCCGCGATGAGCCGCAACAGCCTCGAGGATGACCGGCAAATACATGGGCTCATTGCGCCGATGCGCCGGTTTGGGCTGGAGAGTCCTCGGCAGCAGATAGGGGCCATCCGTTTCCAGCATCAGGCGCTCATCCGGGATCCGACCGATCGCTGCGCGCAGCGCCTGCCCGCGTCGCTCGTCGCAGATCCAGCCGGTGACGCCGATGGACAGGCCAGCGCCCAGACAGTCCTCGAGTTCGTCGGCGTCACCCGTGAAGCAGTGGAGCACGGCGCACGTCAGCAATTGCGGATGTTCGCGCAGCATCGCCATGAAATCCGCGTGCGCCTCGCGCTGGTGCAGGAGCACCGGCAACCTGTGCTTCACGGCGAGCTGCAGCTGCAACGCAAATGCGCGGCGCTGTTCGGCGGGCGGCGAGTAGTTGCGGTAGTAGTCGAGCCCGCACTCACCGGCAGCGACCGTCATCGGATCCGCATACAGGTCAACGAGCGCCGCGCAATCCGACGCCTGAAATCCGGCGGCATGGTGCGGGTGCACGCCGGCAGTCGCGCGCAGGATTCCAGGCAACTGGCGGCACAGCGCAAGCGCACGCGCGCTGTCAGCCAGCGTGCTGCCGGTGACGATCATCGCGACGACGCCCGCAGCGCGCGCCCGCGCAATGACGTCAGCCCGATCGCGGTCGTAGCTGTCGTGGGCAAGGTTAATGCCGATGTCGATCAGAGCCGGAAGCTGCATCGCGTCACGTCTTTCCGGCCACCGCGCGGCAGTTGGCTCAGGCCGCGCGCAGCGCGGTCGTTACCGGCAGGCGTGCCGCACGCAGCGCGGGCAGCAGGCCGCCGAACATGCCAATCGCTATCGCGATGAGCAAGCCGCGCTGAATCAGCAAGGGAGTTACCTTGAACTGGAATACCACCTGCGTGAAGCTCGCGCCGAGGGTTGACACCGCCATGTTGTTGAACAGCAGGTAGGCGAGCAGGGCGCCAACCACGCCGCCGGCCAGCGCCAGCACGAGTGACTCGATCATCACCGATACCACGACCGGTGCGCCGCTGAATCCGATTGCACGCAACGTCGCGATCTCGCGTGCGCGCGTGCCAACCGCCGCATACATCGTGTTGAGGGCAGCGAAGGTCGCACCCAGCGCCATGATCAGTGTGACCACACCGGCCAGCATGCCAATGGTCTGGCGAAACTGCCGGGTCTGGCCGCTGTAGTACTGCTGCTCGGACTCGACGTCGACATTCAAGCGGGGGTCGGCGGTCAACGCATCCTTGACCGATTGCAGGCCGGCCGGATTCGGGAGCTGCAGGCGCACCGAGCTGAAGCCCCGCCGGTTGAACGTGGTCTGCGCGACCTCGACGTCCGCCCAGAGTTCGCTTTCGTTGGCATCACCGGAATCGAACACGCCGACCACGGTCCAGTCGGAGCCGCGCATGCGCAGCGTCTCGCCCAGTCTTGCGCCCTCGAATTGCTGCGTAACGCCGCGGCCTACGATCAGTTCGCGCAACCCCGGCTGAAACCGGCGGCCATCGACGATTTTCAATTGGGGTCGCAGCGCAAATGCCGCGGGCTCGACGCCACGCACGGTGATGTTGGAACCGGTTTTCTCGCCAGCCTTCAAGAGTTCCGCGATCACGATCATCTCGGCAGAGGCGAGCGGCTGACCATCGTCGCCCCGGCGCACGCCCGGCGCCTGCTTGATCAGAGTCGCCTGGTCGCGCGGCAGGCCGGAGTTGAGCTCGGCGCTGGAGCCGCCGCGCAGCACCAGCGCGACGTCGTCGCGGCCGGTCGATTGGAGCGTGGACTGGAATCCCTCGGCCATCGCCAGCAGTGCGGTGAATACCGCCACCACGCCGGCCAAGCCGACGACGATGACGAGCGACGGGCCCCAGCGCTCCGGGATGCTCCGGAGGCTCAGCAAGGTGATCGCGATGGTCTGCCGCAGCATTGTTGAAATCTCCCGTCAGCGCCCGGCCAGTGCATCGACGATCGACAGTCGACCGGCCCGCAGCGCAGGCAGCAGGCCCACCGCCAGACTTAAGCCCACGATCGAGAGCACTCCCGTGACCCATACGCGGTGGTCGACCGCGAGCGGAATTCCGCCGCCACCGATCGCGATACCGATTATTGTGGCCAAACCGAGGCCGAGCAACCCGCCAACTACACACATTGCGGCCGCCTCGGCCAGCACGAAGCCGAGCACGCTCCCGTCCGTGAAACCGAGTGTCTTCAGGATCGCCAGTTCCGGGATCCGCTCGCGCACGCTTTGCGCGATGGTGTTGCCGACCACCAGCAACAGCGTGAAGAACACGGCAAACAGGATCCAGCGCACGATCAGGCCGATGTCACCGATCTGCTTGAAAAAACCGAGGTTGAAGTCTTTCTCGGTCTGCGTCTTGGTTTCGTCCGGCGAGTTCTCGAACCGCACATCGATGGCCTGGGCGATTTGCTGGGCCTGGTCCGGATTCGAGATCTTGAGCGTAAAGGTTCCGGCGAAGCCGGTGCCGAATTGGTTGGCCTCCTCGAAATAGGCGAAGTTGATCCAGCCGACATTGGTGTTGCGCTGCCATTCGGCGTCCTTGCCGTCATAGATGCCGACCAGGTCGAAGGTCCAGGCCTTGCTGCCGTTCTTCTGGGGGAAAATGTTGGAGGAGATCGGCACCTTGTCGCCGATGCGCCAGCCATACTGGTTGGCGAGATTGCGGCCGACGATCATCCCGGTGCGCGTCTCTTCGAATGACTTCCATTGTTGATCGGGCATCACGTATTCCGGATAGACGCCGTGCAGCCGTCCGGGGTCGGCGGCGAAGAAGATCAGCTGCGTGTTCTCCTGCCAGACCGCGCCGAACCACTGTTGCCACATGACCTTGTCCACACCGGGCACGGCCTCGATCTCCGGCAGCAGGCGCATCGGCAGCGACTGAGTGAACGATACCCGCGCCTGAGTCACGAGTCGTGTCGCGCCGACAAAATCGGCCCCCGCCGAAAACAGCACGTTGACGGCCTGCAGCAGGCCGAACAGCAGGAACGCGGTCACCACCGACAGAAGCGTCAGCACGGTGCGCGTCTTCTTGCGCAGCAGGTTGGCGAAAACGAATCCGCTCCTGGTCATGCCGCAGCCTGCTCCAGCAACTGGCCCTTCTCCAGGTGCAGCGTGCGTTGTGCGAATTCGGCCGCCTTCGGATCGTGGGTCACCATCACTATGGTCTTGCCGTGTTCGCGGTTCAGCACCTGCAACAGGCCGAGGATCTCGTCCGCGGTCTTTCGGTCGAGGTCGCCGGTGGGTTCATCGCAGATCAAAATCGTCGGATCCGACACCAGCGCCCTGGCAATCGCCACGCGCTGCTCCTGGCCACCGGACAGTTCCTTCGGCTTGTGCCGGGCGCGATCCGCGAGACCGACCACCTCCAGTGCCACAGCGACGGACTTCCTGCGCTGCGCG
>CAYZDW010000190.1:0-3132 GCA_964477175.1 uncultured Steroidobacteraceae bacterium
GCCCGCCACCCGTCGCCGCGCCATGGCAAGCAAACTCACCGCCGACGAGCTCGCCGCATTGCGGTCGCGGCTGACCGGGTTCGCGGCTACGCTCGGCTTCGAGCAGGTCGGCGTCGCCGGCGTCGAACTGCCCGAGGACGAAGCGCGGCTCGAACGCTGGATCGCCGAGGGCCGGCACGGCGGGATGCAGTACATGGTCCGACACGGACGGCGGCGCAGCCGGCCGGCTGATCTGGTGCCAGGCACACTGCGCATCATCAGCGTACGCATGAACAGTACGGCGCCGGACGCGGCCCCGGCGCAGGAAGTGCTCGCCGACCGCCGCCTCGGCTACGTCGCGCGTTACGCATTGGGGCGCGATTACCACAAGATCCTGCGCGGACGTCTCACAAAGCTCGCCGCGATGCTCGAGGCCGAGATCGGCCCATTCGGCTATCGCGCATTCGTCGACTCGGCCCCGGTCATGGAAAAGCCGCTTGCGCGCAATGCGGGCCTCGGCTGGATCGGCAAGCACACCAACCTGATCAACTCGCGCGCCGGTTCGCTGTTCATGCTCGGGGAGCTCTTCACCGACCTGCCGCTGCCGGTCGATTCGCCGGCCAAGGACCGCTGCGGCACCTGCAGCGCCTGCATGCCGGCCTGCCCGACCGGCGCCATCACGGCACCGTACCAGCTCGATGCGAGGCGCTGCATTTCTTACCTGACCATCGAGCACCACGGCTCGATACCCGAGGAGTTGCGGCCCGCGATCGGCAACCGGATATTCGGCTGCGACGACTGCCAGCTGGTCTGCCCCTGGAACAAATTCGCCGGGCTCGCCGCGGAGCCTGAATTCCGCGCGCGCCACGGGCTCGGCGCGCCGGATCTCGTCGGGCTGTTCGGCTGGTCCGAATCCGATTATCTCGAACGCAGCGCCGGCAGCGCGCTGCGCCGGCTCGGTTACCGGCGCTGGCTGCGGAATGTCGCCGTCGCGCTCGGCAACGCCCCGACTTCGCCCGAGGTCATCGGCGCACTCGAGGCGCGCCGCGAGGATCCGGATGCCCTGGTGCGCGAACACGTGGGCTGGGCGCTCGCGCGCCACGCCAGTTGCGACTAGCTCCTGACCGGATTCACGTAATGGCGCCCGCTCCGGGTCTGTCGGATGGTCTCGAACAGGTCGTCGAAGTCGCGGGAGTTGTTCGCCGGGTCGATCTCGGCCGTGTTGACGATCAAAAGCGGCGAGGCCGCGTACTGGTGGAAGAAGCGCGTGTACGCTTCGCCGAGGCGCTCGAGGTAGGCGGCGTCGATGTATTTCTCGTAGGCGATCCCGCGCTTGTCGATGCGCTGCAACAGTATGTCCACGGGCGCCTGCAGGAACACGACGAGGTCCGGGCAGGGCGCATCGAGTGCCAGGCGGTTGTAGACCTGCTCGTACAGCTTGTACTCCTCGTCGTCCAGCACAACGCGCGCGAACAGCCGGTCCTTGTCCAGCATGTAATCGGCAATGCGCAGCGGGGCGAACATATCGTGTTGGCGCAGTTCCGCGAGCTGACGCGCGCGCTGGAACAGGAAGTGGAGCTGGGCCGGGAATGCCGCGGCCTTCGGGTCCTTGTAGAAGCGCTCCAGGAACGGGTTCTCCATCGGCTGCTCGAAAACCGTCTCGGCGCCGACGGCGGCCGCCAGCTTGCGCGCAAGACTAGTCTTGCCGACTCCGATCAGGCCCTCCACCACCACCAGCCGGTGGGGCCAGTTTTCTTGCTTCGATTCAGTCACCGAATTTCCGTGCGTCCAGCGGCTCGAGACCGTCGCTCGGGACCCGTTCGATCAGCGTGCATACGCGGCCGTGGTCGGGAACCCAGAGCATTGGCGCGATTTCGGCCAAAGGATACAGCACGAAATTGCGCTGGTGCAGACCCGCATGCGGCAGCCGCAGACCGGACTCGTCGCAGCGGATGTCACCGACCATCAGCAGATCGAGATCGATCCGACGCGGTCCCCAGCGCACGGCGGGCTCGGCCTTGCCCATGCGCCTTTCCAGCCCGCGCAGATCCTCGAGCAACGCACGCGGTTCCCGAAGGGTCAGGAGGCCTGCGACGGCATTGACGAAATCGGGCTGGTCCTGCGGACCCAGGGGTGCGGAACGCCACAGCCTGGAATGCAGTACGAGCCGCGTGTCAGCAAGCTCCGCGAGCCGCGTCAGCGCGGTTTCGACCTGCCGCCGGGGGTCGGCCAGGTTGCTGCCGAGAGCGATATAGGCTGGGCGCCAGATCATCGGTCGCATCAACTCTCGGTGGCTGGGGCCCTGCGCCGCCGACCGCCGCGGCGGCGGCGACGGCGGCCGGCGCCCGCCTGTTGACCGGACGGGCCCTCGTCGGTCCCGACGCGCTTCAGTTGCTCTTCCAGCGGCAGTTCCTGCAGTTCGGTCCACCATCGGGCGATGGCCGGATCCTCGCCGCCGGCCTCGGCGCGTAGCAACAGGAAATCGTAGGCGGCCCGGAAGCGCGGATGGCCGATGAATGCAAGCGCCCGGCGGCCCTCGCGTCGATGGAATCGAGGCTGCAGGGCCAGCATCTCGCGCATCGGGATCGAAAACCGCTTCGGGATGCCGATGCGGCGATTCTGCTCGGCGACGATGAGGTCAGCGGCCTCGACGATTGCCTGGCCCGCCTGCGACCCGGCTTCGAAACGGCGCTGTGCAGCGGCCGAGATCGGACCGAACAGCAGCACGGCGAACAGGAACATCGGCGTGACCGGGCGGTCCTCGAGCACCCGCCGATCGGTGTTCGCAAGCCCGGCGCGGATCAGCCGCGCCGCCATGTCGTCCGGTTCCTGCGCGAGATAGGCGGCGGTCGCCGGAAACAGCTGCTCGAGGAGGCGGTACTCGACCAGGAGATCGAAGGCACGCTGCCCGAAGCCCGCCAGGAACAGCTTCTGGAATTCGTCCAGCAGGCGCGCCGGCGGGATCTGGTCCAGCAGCGATGCGAGCCGACCGATAGGTTCACGCGTGCCTTCGTGCAGCGTGAATCCCAGCTTGGCCTGGAAGCGGACCGCGCGCAGCATGCGCACCGGATCCTCGCGATAGCGCGTTTCCGGATCCCCGATCAGGCGCAGCGTGCGGGACTTGACGTCGGCGACGCCGCCGACGTAATCCCA
>CAYZDW010000191.1:0-14983 GCA_964477175.1 uncultured Steroidobacteraceae bacterium
CCGGGGATCCTGAATGTCTGCTTTCCGGGCGTCGAAGGCGAAAGCCTGCTGTTCGCCCTCGACGGCAGGCTGGCGGTATCGAGCGGTTCCGCCTGCAGCTCGGCGACCGCCGAGCCCTCCTACGTGCTGCGCGCGCTCGGACTCTCGGATCTGGCCGCGCAGGCCTCGCTGCGCCTGAGCCTTGGCAGCCAGACGACGGAGGAGGAGGTCGACCGCGCCGCCTTGCTGCTGGTCGACTGCGTGCGCCGGTTGCGCGACGCCGCGCCGGCTGGTGCGATCGAGCGGATCGCATGATGGCCGGCACCTCTTATTCTCCGCTGGTGCGCGAGCTGTTCGATCGACTGCCGGGCTCGGGCGACCTCGCAGCGGGCGCGGGATCGCTGGTCCACGGCGAGGCGATGGCGCTCGATCGCGGCGCCTGGGTCCGATTCGAAGCGCGGATCGAGGACAGGCGGGTTTCGGATTGCGTGTTTCGCGCCTGGGGTTGCCCGCATACGCTCGCCGCAGCGGCGCTGGTCGCGACCCGGATGCATGGGCAGGACGTCGACGCAAATGCTCCGATCAACGCACATGACCTGGCCGCCGAACTCGACGCGCCACCGGAAAAACTGGGGCGCCTGCTGGTCGTCGAGGATGCGCTCATTGCGCTGCTGGCCCGGGCGCATGCGCTACAATTGGTCCAACCATGGCCATCACCTTGACCCCCGCCGCGGCGGAGCGCGTCCGCCATTTCATTGCCGAGCGTGGCCAGGGTGTCGGCCTGCGTCTCGGCGTGCGCAAGACGGGTTGTTCCGGTTTCGCCTACGTCGTGAACTATGCGGACGCGGTGCGGGAGGGCGATCGCGTCTTCGACAGCCAGGGTGTGCAAGTGCTGGTCGATCCGGAAAGCCTCGCGCTGATCGACGGTACCGAGATCGATTTCGTGCGCCATGGGCTCAACGAAGCGTTTCGTTTCCGGAACCCGAACGTGCGCGGCGAATGCGGCTGCGGCGAGAGCTTCAGCATCTGATTTTTCCTTTTGCGGCAGGCACTTCCGCGTTCCCGGCGATTGCCGGCCAGGGGTCGCGGGAGCTAGAATGCGCGGTCCAAACCGGCCCCATCATCCGAGGAACCCATGGCGGTTGAGCGCACCCTGTCCATCGTCAAGCCCGACGGCGTCGCACGCAACCTGATCGGTGACATCTTTCGCCGCTTCGAGCGGGCTGGCCTCGCGATCGTCGGCGCCCGGATGTTGCAGCTGACACAGGGCCAGGCGGAGGGGTTCTACGCCGTGCACCGCGAACGCCCGTTCTTCAGGGACCTGTGCGCCTACATGACCTCCGGCCCGGTCATGGTGCAGGTTCTGGAAGGCGAATCGGCGGTCGCGCGCAATCGCGAAATCATGGGCGCGACCGACCCCAAGAAGGCCGCACCCGGCACGATCCGCGCCGACCTGGCGACGAGCATCGAGGAAAACGTCGTGCATGGATCCGACAGCGCCGAGAATGCCGCGTTCGAGATCGCCTATTTCTTCGCGGACATCGCGCTCTGCGCGCGGACGCGCTGAATGCACGAGCGCACCAACCTGCTGGGGCTGAACCGGTCCGAGCTGGAGTCGTTCGTCGCGACTTTCGGGGCAAAACCCTTTCGTGCCCGCCAGCTGCTGAAGTGGATCTATCGCCGCGGCGAGGCCGACTTCGCGCGCATGACCGATCTCGCGAAGGACTTTCGCGCGATGCTCGCGACCGTGGCAGAAGTCCGCGTACCGGAGATCGTCAGCACCAGGATTTCGACGGACGGCACGCGCAAGTGGCTGCTGCGCATGCCGGGCGCCTCGGGCAACGCGCAGGTCATCGAGACGGTCTTCATCCCGGAACCGGGGCGCGGCACCCTGTGCATCTCGAGCCAGATCGGCTGCGCGCTCGACTGCTCCTTTTGTGCAACCGGCCAGCAGGGGTTCAATCGCAACCTGACCGCGGCCGAGATAATCGGCCAGGTCTGGCTCGCCAATCGCGAGCTCGGCCGCGACCCGGACGGCGAGCGTGTCATCTCCAACGTCGTACTCATGGGCATGGGTGAACCGCTCGCCAACTACAAGAACGTGCTGGCGGCCATGCAGCTGATGCTCGACGACCTCGGCTATGACCTGTCGCGCCGGCGTGTGACCTTGTCCACTTCGGGCCTGGTGCCGCAGATCTACCGCCTCGCGGAGGATTGCAACGTCGCGCTCGCGGTGTCGCTGCATGCGCCGAATGACCGGCTGCGCGACGAGCTCGTGCCGATCAACCGCAAACACCCGATCGCGGAGTTGCTGGCCGCCAGCTGGCATTACCTCGAGCGCCAGAATGGCCGCAGCGTCACTTTCGAGTACACCATGCTGGACGGCGTCAATGACCAGCCGGCGCAGGCGCGGGAACTCGCGGCACTGCTGCGCAGTCATGATGCCAAGGTGAATTTGATCCCGTTCAATACTTTCCCGGGCACCAGGTACCGGCGCTCGCCGGCCGCGGCCATCAAGCGGTTCCGCGACCTGCTGGCACAGGGAGGCGTGATGGCAACCGTGCGGCGAACCCGAGGCGACGACATCGATGCGGCCTGCGGCCAGCTTCGGGGACAGGTGCTGGACCGCACGCTGGTCCGGCTCGGCAGCAAGCTCGTCAGGCTTGCGGTGCGGGCATGATCCCGCGCATTGCGGCATTCCTGATGGCGCTCCTGATGGCCGCAGCGGCGCCGGCGCAGGAGGCCTCGCCAGACCCGCTGGTCGAGGCAGCACGGATCAATGCCCGCCTCGCCATGGAATACATGAAGCGCGACCAGTTGTCGGTCGCGCGCGACAAGGTCGAGAAGGCGCTTGCGCTGAACCCGCGCGACCTGACCGTGCAACTCGCCGCCGGGCTGGTCTACGAACGTCTGCTCGACACCAAGCGCGCCGAGAAGCATTTCCGCCGGGCGCTGCGTACCGATGCGGACAGTCCCGAGGCGCAGAACGCGCTGGGAGCCTTCCTGTGCCGCAACAAGGAGTTTGCGAAGGGCGAGGCGATGTTCCTGAAGGCCGCGGGCAACCCGCTGTACCGGACGCCGGAGGTCGCCTACACCAATGCCGGCGTCTGCGCGCGGAGTGCAAAAGCGCCCGAACGCGCCGAAAAGTACCTGCGCCAGGCGCTGTCAGTGCGCTCGGTATACCCGGAGACTTTCCTGCAGCTGGCCGGCGTCCTGCATGACCGCGGAAACCACCTTCAGGCACGCGCTTTCATCGACCGCTTTCTCGCCGTTGCGCCGGCAACGCCCGACGTCCTGTTGCTCGGCCATCAGATCGAGATCGCGCTGAACGACCGTGCGGCAGCCACGCTGTTCGGCGAGCGGCTGCGCAAGGAGTTCCCGGAGTCCGTGCAGTTGCGCGTACTCGACGACATCGAGCGCCGGAATCCCGGATGAACGCACGGACCAGCGGCCCGTCACCGGGTGCGCGGTTGCGCAGTGCGCGCGAGGCGAAGGGACTCACGATCGAGGTCGTGGCCGAGCGGCTGCGCCTCAATGCGGCGCTGGTGCTGGCAATGGAGGAAGACCGCCTCGCCCTGCTCGGCGCGCCTGTGTTCGCCCGCGGACATCTGCGTAACTACGCGGCGCTAGTCGGTATCCCCGAGGATGAGGCCATGGCCGCCTTTGCCAGCGGCGAGATTCCCGAACCGAGCTTCCTGCCGGCGATGGACCTGCGGCCCAGGGTTCGCGACCACGCGCGGTGGGCGTGGCCGATCGCCGCCGTGCTGCTCGCGATCGCGGTCGTCGCCGCCTTCTGGTGGTGGAGCGCACGGGCCTAGAACATGGACAGGAAACTCCAGGCCGTCCGTGGCATGAACGATCTGCTCGCGGACCAGATGCCCTGCTGGCTGCTGGTCGAGCGGTGCGCACGCGAGCTGTTCGCGGACTACGGCTATCAGGAGATCCGCGTGCCGCTGGTCGAGCACGCGGAACTGTTCCAGCGCTCGATCGGCGAACACACCGACATCGTCGAAAAGGAGATGTACAGCTTCGAGGACCGCGGCGGCGACACCTTGAGTCTGCGGCCTGAAGCGACGGCTGGCCTGGTTCGTGCGGCGATCGAGCATGGCCTGCTGCACAACCAGAAGCAGAGGCTGTGGACCTCGGGCCCGATGTTCCGGCACGAACGGCCACAGCAGGGCCGCTACCGCCAGTTCCACCAGATCGACTGCGAGGCTTTTGGCTTCGAGGGCCCCGACATCGATGTCGAAATGATCCAGATGTCGGCGCGTTTCTGGCAAATGCTTGGCATCGCCGACGTGCGCCTGAGGGTCAATTCGCTCGGCACGCCGGAATCGCGCCGGCAGTACCGCGCGCTCTTGCTGGGTTACTTCGAACGCCATCGAGCCGGGCTCGATGCCGACAGCCTGCGCCGACTCGAGTCCAATCCGATGCGGATCCTCGACTCGAAAAACCCTGCGATGCAGGAGCTGATCGCCGGCGCGCCCTTGCTGACCGACCACCTCGATGCCTCCTCGCGTGAGCATTTCGACCGGTTCCGCGACCTGCTCGGCGCCTGTCGCATCACCTTCGAAGTCGATTCCCGGCTGGTCCGTGGCCTCGACTACTACTCGCGCACGGTCTTCGAGTGGACCACGCAGGCACTCGGGTCCCAGGATGCCGTCTGTTCGGGCGGCCGTTATGATGGCCTGGTCGCGCAGCTGGGCGGTGACCCGACGCCGGCGATCGGCTGGGCGCTCGGCATCGAACGCATCGTCAGCCTGCTGCAGGCTGCCGGCATCGCGGCGCCGGCGGGTCTGCCTGCGGTCTATCTGGTCCTGTCGGGCGAGCGCGCAGAGCGCGCCGGGCTCGCGGTCGCCGACCGGCTGCGGGCTGCGCTGCCGGGCGCCGGTGTCCAGGTCAACATGGGCGGCGGCAGTTTCAAGTCGCAGATGAAGCGCGCGGACAAGAGCGGCGCGCAGCTGGCGCTGATCATCGGCGACGACGAGATGGCGCGTAGTGTCGCGGCGATCAAGATGCTGCGCACCGACGCGAGCCAGCAGGACTGCCCCTGGGACGAACTGCCCGGGCGCATTGCTTCTTTGCTCGGCCGCGAGGAAACCGCGAGGAGCGACGATGGTCGATGAGTATCTGTCGGAACGCGAACAGGCGGAGCAGCTCAAGCACTGGTTTAGTGAAAACTGGATCTGGCTCGTGGCCGGAATCGCGCTGGGACTGGGCGGCCTGTTCGGCTACCGCTGGTGGATCGCGCATCAGACCGCGCGGTCCCAGGAAGCGGAGCAACGCTACTCCGCGATGCTGGATGCGCTGACCCGCAACCAGCGCGAAGAGGGTCTGAAGCTCGCCGGGGAAATCACCGGCGAATACGCCGACACGGCTTATGCCGATCAGACCCTGCTCGTGCTTGCGCGGCTGGACATCGAGTCCGGCGACCTCGAGGAAGCGGCCGCGACGTTGACGCAAGTGATGGATTCGACGCGCGACCCGGAACTCGCGCTGGTCGCAAGGCTGCGCCTGGCGCGCGTGCAGCTCGCGAAAGGAAGCTACGACGAGGCCCTCGCGACGCTCGAAACGGTCCAGGCTCCCGCGATCGCGGCGCGCATCGCGGAGCTCCGCGGCGACGTGCTGATGGCGCGCAAGCAGCCGGCGGCTGCGCTCGAAGCTTACCGGCAGGCGCAGACCGCGGCAGAGCAGGGCACGGCCGGCGACGGACTCGTCGACCGCGAGTTGTTGAGCTTGAAAATCGACGAACTGGCCGCGACGGCCGCGGCGGAGTAGATCATGCAGATGAAGAAATTGGCCTGGTTGCTGGCGCTCGCATGGACCCTGGTCGCCTGCAGCAAGGAGAAGGACCTGGAACCGCCGGCCGAGCTCGTGGATTTCGTCGAGCGGTTGGACGCGTCCCGGGTCTGGAGCACGGGGACCAAGGGCGGCGACGACGTCCTGCGCCTTGGACTGAGTCCGGCGGTTGCGGATGACCGCGTCTATATCGCCGGGCATGGTGGCGACGTGCAGGCGCTGGAGCTCGGCAGCGGGCGCAGCCTGTGGCGCGCATCGACCGACCTGGACCTGAGTGGCGGCCCGGCGGTCGGCGAAGGCCTGGTCGTCGCGGGCACGAACGCGGGCGAGGTGGTGGCTCTCGATGCAGGGACCGGTGCTGAACGCTGGCGAGTCGCTGTCAGCGGCGAAGTGCTGGCAGCCCCGGTCATCAGCGCCGGCCTCGTTGTCGTGCGCACAGTCGACGGGCGGCTGCGGGCCTTGCGCGTCGCCGACGGAACCGAAGCCTGGAGCTATGAACAACCCGTGCCGCGGCTGACCCTGCGCGGCAATGGTGTGCCGATCATCAGCGGCGACATGGTGCTGGCCGGATTCGACAACGGCAAGGTCGCTGCGCTCGCGCTCGCAAGCGGCGACCTGCTGTGGACCGCAACCGTCGCGCCGTCCCGCGGCCGCACCGAAATCGAGCGCCTCGCCGACATCGATTCACCGGTCCGGGTCATCGACAAGGACGTCTATGTGGTCGGCTACCAGGGACGCGTCGCGATGCTGGCGCTGGAATCCGGCCAGATCTGGTGGGGGCGCGACATGTCGAGCCACCGCGGGCTCGCGGCGAATTCGGACAACCTGTACGTGACGACCGCTGACAGCGCGGTCGTGGCACTGCGTCGACGCGATGGCACTGAGGTTTGGCGCCAGGACCAGCTGCTGCGGCGCTCCCTGACGGCGCCCGCGTTGCAGGGTGACGCCGTAGTCGTCGCCGACTTCGACGGTTACCTGCACTGGCTGGATGCGGGCACGGGGCAGGTGCTCGGCCGCGCGAAGTCCGGCGCGGGACGCATCAGCAATGTGCCGGTCAGCGCCGGCGAGCTCCTGCTGGTGCAGAGCGATTCCGGCGAGGTTCAGGCCTATCGCGCGCGACCGCGCGCCGCCGGGTGAGCGGCCGTCCGGGACCCTGAGTCATGCTCCCCGTCGTCGCGCTGGTGGGCCGGCCCAACGTCGGCAAGTCCACGCTGTTCAATGCGCTGACCGGGACGCGGGACGCGCTGGTTTCCGACGTCCCGGGCCTGACCCGGGACCGCAAGTACGGCTACGGCCGCCAATCACTTCATCGCTTCATCGTCGTCGATACCGGCGGGCTGGTGGAATCGCCGCGCGGCATCGAGCAGTTGATGGCGCAACAGACTCAGCGCGCGATCGAAGAGGCCGACCGGGTCGTTTTCCTCGTTGACGGTCAGTCGGGCATCGAAGCCTCCGACCGTTTCGTCGCCGACGTCCTGCGCAGGAGCGGCAAGCCGGTGACCGTCGCCGTGAATAAATGCGAGGGGCGCGATTCGGAGGTCGCCGTGTCCGAGTTTCACGGCTTCGGGCTCGGCGAACCCCAGTCGTTCTCGGCGGCTCACCGGCAGGGCATCGACGAACTGATCGACCAGGTGCTAGCGGGCATCGCGCCACCGCCCGAAGACGCAATTGCCGAAGAGGCCCGCGCCATCCGGGTCTGCGTGGTCGGGCGCCCGAATGTCGGCAAGTCCACGCTGATCAACCGGCTGCTCGGCGAGGAGCGGATGATCGCGAGCGACGAGCCGGGCACGACCCGCGATACCGTGCATGTGCCGTTCGAGCGCGACGGCCAATCCTATGTGCTGATCGACACCGCGGGTGTGAGGCGGCGCGCGCGGATCGAGCCGACGATCGAAAAATGGAGTGTTATCAAGACTTTACAGGCGATTGATGATGCTCATGTCGTGATCGGTGTGCTGGACGCGCAAGAGACGGTGGCCGAACAGGACGCGACGCTCCTGGGAATCGTCGCCGAACGCGGGCGCGCGCTGGTGGTCGCGGTTAACAAGTGGGACCACGTGACGCCTCTGCATCGCGACGAGATCCGCTCTCAGCTCGCCGTGCGGCTCCGGTTCCTGGACTTTGCACCGTTTCACTTCATCTCCGCGCTGCACGGCAGCGGGGTCGGCGAACTGATGGAATCGGTGCGCAAGGCCCATGCGGCGGCCGTGCGCGAGCTGCCGACCCCCGAGCTGACCCGGGTGCTCGAGGCCGCGATCCGGCAACACCAGCCGCCACTGGTGCGTGGGCGCCGCATCCGCCTGAGATATGCCCACCAGGGCGGGCGCAATCCGCCGGTCATCGTCGTGCACGGAGCGCAGGCCGATCGCACACCCGAGGACTACCGCCGATACCTGATCAACTGCTACCGCGAGGCGTTCAAGTTGCAGGGCACACCGGTGCGCGTGGAGTTTCGCAGCGAGGACAACCCGTTCGCGGGCAGGCGCAACAAGCTGACGCCGCGCCAGCGGCGGACGCAGCAGCGTCAGGTCCGCCGGCGCTGATTTATTCTTCGTGCGTCTTGACGACGCGCGCCCGCAACCGTCCGCGTGCAAGCCGCGCATCGATTTCCGTGCCGGGCGGTGCCAGGGCGGCATCGCGGACGATTGCCCCGCCCGTGGCCAAAGTCACGATCGCGTAACCGCGGGCGAGAGTCGCGAGCGGACTGATCGCATTCAGGGCGCGGGCGGCGGCCTCCAGGTGGCCACCCTGCAGCGAGATGCGGTGCCGTACGGCCGGCAACAGGCGAAGGCCTGCGTAGGTCACGCGTTGCAGCAGAGTCGCAACCCGTGTCGCGGGCGAGGCACCTGCGAGTCCTGCGCGCGCCGTGGCCAGGTGCTGGATCTGCATGCCGAGACCGCGCCGCATGGCTGCCGTCAACCGGCCCTGCAATTCATCGATGCGCTGCGCGTGCTGCGCAAGCACCTGCGACGGGTGCTGCACCCAGAGCCGTCTCCAGGTCCGCACCAGCCGCTCGTTGCGCTGCTGGAACGAGCGCCCGACTGCGAGGCCGAGCCGCCGCCACGTGGCCTCCAGGTTGGCGAGCCAGGCTGCGCCGTCCGGAACGGCGAGTTCGGCCGCTGCCGACGGCGTGGGCGCGCGGACATCGGCGACGAAATCGGCGATCGTGAAGTCGATCTCGTGGCCGATGCCACTGATGACCGGTAGCGTGAGCGCGCCGATCGCACGGGCCAGCGACTCGTCATTGAAGGCCCAAAGGTCTTCCAGCGAGCCACCGCCGCGAACCAGCAACAGCACATCGACCTCGGCCCGCCGGTCGGCCAGGGCGAGCATCGCGGCGATCTCCTGGGCGGCGCCGGCGCCCTGCACCGGCACCGGGTAGACCAGCACCGGAATGGCCGGAAAGCGGCGCCGCAGCACCTGCAGCACGTCCCGAAGCGCGGCGCCTGACGGTGAGGTCACGACGCCGATGCGGCGCGGCAGGCGTGGCGGCGAGCGTTTGCGTGCCGAGTCGAACAGGCCTTCGGCGGCGAGCGAGAGCTTCAGTGCTTCAAAGCGACGCCGCAGCGCCCCCTCGCCGGCTTCCTCGAGATGGTCGGCGATGAGCTGGAAGTCGCCACGCGGCTCATAGAGACCCACCCGCGCCCGAAGCAGGACCTGCAAGCCGTCCCGCGGCGCGGCGCGAATGGACTGGTTGCGCTGCCGAAACATCACGCAGCGCACCTGTGCGTCCGCGTCCTTCAGCGTGAAGTACCAGTGGCCGGAGGCGGGCCGCGAGAGATTCGACAGCTCGCCTTCGATCCAGATCGACGGCAGACCGGCCTCCAGCAGGCCGCGTACCTCGCGGTTGAGTCGGGCAACCGTGTAGACGTCGCGGCCGGCACGGGGATCCATGGGCGCATGCTAAGCGAGCGGGCCTGCCGTCGCACGCAGCACCGTCGCACGCGCCACTGTTGCACGCGCCACTAACGCCCGAGGCCCGCAAGTCGTACAATGCGCCGCTTCATTCGGACTGCCCCCCGGGGGTCACCACCGATGCGCATCGTCCAGGAAGCACTCACGTTCGACGACGTCCTGCTGGTTCCGGCCTATTCGGAGGTGCTGCCGCGCGAAGTCGACCTGTCGACGCGCCTGACCCGTAGCATCCGGCTCAATCTGCCGCTGGTTTCCGCCGCGATGGACTCGGTCACCGAGGCCCGCCTCGCGATCACGATCGCCCAGGAGGGAGGGATCGGCATCATCCACAAGAACATGCCCGCGGAGGATCAGGCGCGGGAAGTCGGCCGCGTCAAGAAGCACGAGAGTGGCGTGATCAAGGATCCGATCACCGTGCGCCCGGACGCGACGATCCGCGATGTCATCGCGCTGACGCGCGCCAGAGGCATTTCAGGCCTGCCGGTCACAGCGGACGGCAACATGGTCGTCGGCATCGTCACCCATCGCGACATCCGCTTCGAGGACCAGCTCGACCTGCCGGTCTCGAAGGTCATGACGCCGCGCGAGCGGCTGATCACCGTGCGCGAAAACACGCCGCGCGAGGAGGTTCTGCAGCTGCTGCACCGTCATCGCATCGAGAAGGTGCTGGTGGTGGACGAGGAAGGAAGGCTGCGCGGCATGATCACAGTGCGCGACATCCAGAAGGCGCGGGATTTCCCGCGGGCCTGCAAGGATGAGCACGGCCACTTGCGGGTCGGGGCGGCGGTCGGGACCTCGCCGGATACGATCGACCGCGTGGGCCTGCTGGTCGAGGCCGGCGTCGACGTGGTGGTCGTCGATACCTCGCACGGGCATTCGCGCGGCGTGCTGACGACGGTCGCAAAGATCAAGCGGGCATACGCGAATCTGCAGGTGGTGGGCGGCAATATCGTGACGGCGGATGCGGCGCGCGCGCTGGTGGACGCGGGAGCCGATGGCGTCAAGGTCGGCATCGGACCCGGCTCGATCTGCACGACCCGCGTGATCGCCGGTGTCGGCGTGCCTCAGATCTCCGCAGTCGCCACGGTCGCCGAGGCGCTGGCTGCGGCCGATGTGCCGCTGATCTCGGACGGGGGCATCCGCTATTCCGGCGACGTCGCCAAGGCGATCGCCGCCGGCGCGCACTCGGTCATGATCGGCGGCTTGTTTGCCGGCACCGAGGAATCGCCGGGCGAGGTCGAGCTCTACCAGGGCGCGTCCTACAAGTCCTACCGCGGCATGGGTTCGCTGGGCGCGATGGCCCAGCGCCACGGCTCGAGCGACCGTTACTTCCAGGACACGACGGAGGAGCTCGAGAAGCTCGTACCCGAAGGCATCGAGGGGCACGTGCCTTACAAAGGCAGCCTCGTCGCGATCCTGCTCCAGCTCGCCGGCGGCGTGCGCGCAGCGATGGGGTATACCGGCAGTGCCAGCATCGAGGAGTTGCGCACACGCCCGGTGTTCGTGCGCATCACCGACGCCGGCGTCCGTGAGAGCCACGTTCATGACGTGAGCATCACGAAGGAAGCGCCGAACTACCGGATCGGCTGATGGCGGCCCGGATCCAGTCGGTTGCCGCCGACATCCACGCCCACCGGATCCTGATCCTCGACTTCGGGGCGCAGTACACGCAGTTGATCGCACGCCGCGTGCGCGAGCTCGGTGTCTACTGCGAGATCCTGCCCTGGGACGCCGGTGACAAGGCCGTCACGGCCTTCGGCGCGCGCGGCATCATCCTCTCGGGCGGCCCGGAGTCCGTGACCGACGCGAGTCCGCCGCGCGCACCCGGGGCGGTTTTCACGCTGGGCGTGCCGGTGCTCGGCATCTGCTACGGCATGCAGACCATGGCGGTGCAACTCGGTGGCCGAGTCGCGCCGTCCAGTCATCGCGAGTTCGGCTACGCGCGCGTCCGGCGCACCGAATCCTCGCGGCTGCTCGACGGCATCGCGCAGGATGACGAACCAGACACGGCAGAACTGGATGTCTGGATGAGCCATGGCGACCGGGTCGAGGCACTGCCGCCTGGATTCACCTCGATCGCGGCGACGGCCAACGCGCCGCTCGCGGCGATGGCCGACGAGCAACGCCGGTTCTACGGGGTCCAGTTCCATCCCGAGGTCACGCACACACGTGCCGGCGTGCGGATCCTCGAGCGCTTCCTGCGCGAGATCTGCGGCTGCGATGCGCTCTGGGATGCCGGCAACATCGTGGCCGACCTGATTTCGCGGATTCGCGAACAGGTCGGCAGCGGCAAGGTGCTGCTCGGACTCTCCGGCGGCGTGGATTCGTCGGTCGTGGCGGCGCTCCTGCACCGCGCGATCGGCGCGCAGCTCGACTGCGTATTCGTCGATCACGGCTTGCTGCGCCTGGGCGAAGGCGACCAGGTCATGGAGACTTTTGGGCGCCACATGGGCGTGCGCGTCGTCCGCGTGGACGCCGCCGACCGGTTCCTCGCGGCCCTCGCCGACGAGGAGGATCCGGAACGCAAGCGCAAGATCATCGGCCGGCTGTTCATCGAGGTCTTCGAGGAAGAGGCCCATCGACTGGAGGGCATCGAATGGCTAGCGCAGGGCACGATCTACCCGGATGTCATCGAATCGGCTGGTGCTGCAACCGGCAAGGCCCACGTCATCAAGTCGCACCACAATGTCGGCGGGTTGCCGGAGCGCATGAAGCTTGCGCTGCTCGAGCCGCTGCGCGAACTCTTCAAGGACGAAGTGCGCCGCATCGGCCTCGAACTCGGCCTGCCGCGCGATATGGTGTATCGCCATCCGTTCCCGGGGCCGGGGCTCGGCGTGCGCATCCTGGGCCGGGTCAGCCGTGAAGCGGCCGACCTGCTGCGCCTGGCCGATGCGATCTTCATCGAGGAGCTTCGCGCCCACGATCTTTACGACCGCGTGAGCCAGGCCATGGCGATATTCCTGCCGGTGCGCTCGGTCGCGGTCATGGGCGACGGCCGGCGCTACGACTGGGTCATCGCGCTGCGCGCCGTCGAGACCATCGACTTCATGACCGCGCATTGGGCGCGGCTGCCTTATGAATTCCTCGACCACGTCGCACGGCGCATCGTCAACGAAGTGAAGGGCGTCTCGCGCGTCGTCTATGACGTTTCCGGCAAGCCGCCGGCGACAATCGAGTGGGAATGAACCTCGACTCCGACTGGATGCGCCACGCCCTCGTTCTCGCCGCGCGCGCCGAGGCGGAGGGCGAGGTGCCGGTCGGCGCAATCGTCGTTCGCGATGACCAGGTGCTCGGCGAGGGCTGGAACCAGCCGGTGGCGCTGCGCGACCCGACGGCCCATGCGGAGATCCTGGCATTGCGTGGCGCCGCGCAGAAAATCGGCGACTATCGGCTGGGTGGCGCGACAATTTACGTGACGCTCGAACCCTGCCCGATGTGCGCTGCGGCGATCGCGCATGCGCGCGTCGCGCGGCTCGTATTCGGCGCTTGGGATCCGCGCCAGGGAGCCGCCGGCAGCGCCTTCAACCTCGTCGCCACAGACGCCATGAACCACCGCGTCGACGCCTTCGGCGGCGTGCTGTCGGAGGAATGCGGCGCCATGCTCAAGGGTTTTTTCGAGGCTCGCCGCTAAGCCCTGGGCCGCCCGTCATCCACTCGAGGATTTCGAGATAGGTCTGCACGTTGCGTACGAAACCGACCGGTTCCCAGCCGCGCGCATAACCGCGCCTGGTCTGGGTGAACCACCGCTCCTGCGCGAGCAGCGGCAGCGTCTGGCGCACTGCGTCCCAGGTATCGGGGTCGCGGCCCTGGCGCTCGGCCAGGACGCGAGCGTCCTCCAGGTGGCCATAGCCGGTGTTGTAGGCAGCAAGCGTCAGCCAGGTCCGGTCCGGTTCCGGTATCCGGTCGGGGATCGTGTCCTTGATCAGCGTGAGATAACGCGCGCCGCCCAGGATGCTGTCGCGCGGAGCGGCACGGTCGGTGACATTCACGCGCCGGGCGGTCTGGGCGGTCAGCATCATGAGACCGCGCACACCCGTCGGCGAGACGGCGGTCTCGTCCCAGCGGGACTCCTGGTAGCCGATCGCGGCCAGCAGCCGCCAGTCGATACCCGTCTCGGCACTGGCTTCCTCGAACCACGGCCGATACAGCGGCAGGCGTTCGCGCACGGCGCTGACGAAAGCGGCGGCGTCGACACGGCGGAAGCGGTTGAGCGAGCGCTCATGGCGCGCGAGGATTTCGGCGAGGCGGCCGATCGCCTTGAGTTCGGCGAAGTGACGCTCGACCTGTGCCAGCAGGTCGGTGCTGCGCGGCGCCAGCGCCCAGGCGATGGCCTCGGATTCGGCCAGCTTGAATGCCGGGCGCAGTTCCGGGTGGAAGTGGCGCCCGAGCGTGAATTCCGTCGAGTCGGCGACGGTCACGTCGGCGGCGCCGCTCGCGACTTGCGCGAACAGGTCGAGCTGATCGGCGTCGTCCACCTCGGTCCAGCGCAGCTCCGGCAGGTCCCGGGCGAGCCGGGCCATGCTCGCGGCATGTGTCGAGTTCCGGATCACGAGGATGCGCTTGCCGATCAAGTCGCCCGGCGCCTCGGGTAGCCTATCCTGGATGCGATAGACGATGTGCTGATCGATACGCTGGTAGACCGGTCCAAACAGCGCCTGCTCCTGCCGCAGTTCGCTCGCGATGATGCCGGCCGCGGCGACGTGGGCGCGGTTGCGCAGCACTTCCTCGAGGGCCGCGGCGCCGGAAGCTGCGAGGCGCAGCTCGAGGTCGACGCCGAGCCGCCGCGCAAATCCGGCGGCGAGTTCGTACTCGGGTCCTTCCGGCCCGGAAACGCCTTCGTAGTAGGCCATCGGGCTATTGCGCGTGGCGACCTTCAGCGTCCCGAGCAGGCGGATCTGCTCGTAGGTGCCCGGCATGCGCGAGCAGGTCCCTATGATCAGCGACATCACGATGATGGCCGGCACGCCGAAGCGGCTGCGAATGTCCCTCGGCCGTCCGCCGGGCTGGGCAGGCTTCGACTGCATTGTTGTAGAATACCGCCTCCGGTCGTGGCCGCGACGTCGGGCGGCCGGTATCCCGCACGGAGAGGTGCCAGAGCGGTCGAATGGAGCACACTGCTAATGTGTTGAACCTCTAAAGGGTTCCGAGGGTTCGAATCCCTCCCTCTCCGCCAGTTAGGAAATGAAGTCATTGGCTCGCCCGCTACGCGGGCTCGCCAGCCGTTTTTCGGGGAAATTTCAAGCCGTTTTGAATTCAGCATAAAGTTCGAGCCGACATTTTTGAGAAATGC
>CAYZDW010000192.1:0-9116 GCA_964477175.1 uncultured Steroidobacteraceae bacterium
CGGCCTGCTGCGCAGCGCGAGCGATTTCCAGCACGCGCGACCAATGAGGGATCTCGCGTCCTTTGAGAATGACTCCGCTGTCCGGATGCGCGTCGATCACGCCGCCCTCGTGAATGCCGCTTCCGATGCGGCCGCTCGCCATGTCCACCGCGAACCCGGCCGCGCCCTGATGCAGATTCGCCTTGCCGTCGGACTGGTTCGTGGGCACGCGCAGCATCGCGGCAACCGGCTTGCCGCGCACGACCAGCACGCGGATATCCGGAATGCCGCCAGGGGCGATCGCCCTGGAGAATTCATCCGGGCGAATGAGCTCCTCGAACAGCGCGCGGTCCGGGTCGTCGCCCGACGAATACAGTCCGCGCGTGATGTCGCGGACATGCGCGCGCAGCTCGTCATAAGTCCAGATCTCGCCGGACATCAGGCGGAACCGGCCCTCATCCACGCCCGCAATCAGGAAAATTCCCTTTCCCTGTGAGCCGGAGGCCGGCTTCAGTGCGAATCCGCCGGCTGCATCCAGCGCTGCGCGCCGGTGATCGAGCTCATGTTCGGAGTCGACGGTCAATCGTGTGCGCGGCGTCGGCACACCGGCGTCATCCAGGTGCCGCTTGGTCGCCAGCTTGTCGTTGGCGACCGCCATCCAGTGCACGGCATTGAGACGGGCGATGAAATTGATGTTGCGTGAGTTCAGGCCGAGCACACCCGCGTCGTCCCCGCCGGCGGCGCGGAACAGGCGCAGGAAGCGGTGGTATTCGCTGGCGCGAATGCCGGTCCATCGGCCCACCGCCAGCTGGGCTGCGAGCACCACGAGCAGCAATTCCGGAAACTGGAAGAACATGCCGCGCAGCAGGACCGAACTGAATGCGAGATAGCACAGCCACGTCACGACCACGGTCCAGGCGATGGCCCGGACCAGCTCGCCTGGACGGCTGCGCTCCGCCATCTCCTGAAGGCGCTCGGCCGCGAAGCTCAGGATCACGACAGGAAACAGCGCCAGCAGTGCAAAACGGTGGCTCGCGCTCTCCGCGACCAGTACTCCGCCCGTCAGGATCAGGACGGTCAGCACCGTAATCACAGCCGCGATACGGGGAACCGCGAGCACCCGCATGCCGCGAAAGTAGCGGTGCGCGGTGGCGCCGATGCCGAGAATCGCTACGCATCCCACAATCCCGGGCAGAAAGCCGGTGTAGACGCAGCCGGCCGCGACCAGCATCGGCAGAAAGATTCCGAAAGTGCGCAGGCCGATCACGTTGCGGCAGAATGTCACGATCAACGCGGCCAGCGGGAATAGCAGAAAAACCCCGGAAATCTGCTGGTTCAGCGCGATGAACCGCGAGACGCCGGACAGCCAGCCCTTGCCCGGCGGTTCCTCGCTTGCCACCGCGCCGCCGGATGGCGCGAGCAGGCGCCGGATGCGAAACGCGTAATCGAAATTGATGTCGCGCGCATGGCTGAACAGGAACCTGTCGTCGCTGTAGAGCTGCAGGTAGTTCGCCGGTATTTCCGCGAAGTGCCCATTCAGGGGATCGAAGGGCACCCAGTGCCCGCCCACGTAAGCCTCCACCCATTGGTGCGACGTCTGCTTGACGCCCGGCTCGAGTATCACGCCGCCGATGAGCCGCGCCGGGATTCCATTGAGCCGTGCGAGCGCCACAAACAGCCGGCTCTTGCCATTGCAGCTGGCCTGACCGAGTCGCAGCGCCGTGAGCGCGTCGGTGTAACCCTTGAACGGCGCCGGTTCGATCTTCTCGTGGGTGTACTGGAAGATCGCCCGAAGCGTCTGCACCAGGTCGGCCGACTGCGGAGGGCGAATCCTGGACCACAGACCCCGGATCTCCGGGTGTCGAAAGGGGATGGCTTCGGTTTCTTCGAGGTGGCGCCTGGTCGAGTCATTCAGCGGCGCACCGAAGCCGAGACCCGAGGGCAACTCGTAGCGCACCGCACGCGTCGAAAGCTGTGCCGTGTAACGCACCGAATGCAGTCCCTCCGGCGGTCTGCCGTTCCATTCGGCGAGACGACCTTCAGGAGTCGCCTGATCGTCAAAGGCGAGCGCCCCCAGCTCAAAATTCTCGGCAATGACAGTCTGGCGCTCGTCGCTGGCAGGCAGATACGTGGCGAGCCGGACATCACCGCCGAATCCTTCGAACCCCAGTTCCACGACGTATTCATAGATCGATGCCGGCAGCACATCGTCGAGCGTTGGACGCGCCGACCACAGGTGCATGACCAGCAGCACTGGCGCCGCAATCAGCACCAGAACAGGCAGGCGGTAGGGTTTCTCGTGCATCAGAACGTCGAATGATCGCACCCAACGCCGTCATGGGCACCGGGTTTTGTCGCCGCTTGGCGACGGCGATTGACTGCCTGGCGCAATTGTGAAGTCGAGCACGTTTGCAGCGGCTCTGGGAGACAGCCGGACTACCTCACCGGAGCGGACACTTCCTGGTACGCGACTTCTCCACCGATGATCGTCATCACGGCGCGGGCATTCAGGATCTCCGTCTCCGGCAGCTGCATGATGTCCGCGGACAGCACCGTGAAGTCCGCGAGCTTTCCCTGCTCGATCGTGCCGCGCACGTTTTCCTGGAAGGCCGCGTAGGCGGGCGCGATCGTCAGCAGCCTGAGCGCTTCTGCGCGCGTCAGCCGCTGCTCGAGACCCCAGTCGGGGCCAGCATAGCCTTCGAGCGTGCGGCGGGTGACCGCGGCATGGAACTCGATGATCGGGTCGCCCTGCTCCACCGGCGCGTCGCTACCGCCGGCGATGATGGCGCCGGCATCGAGCAGCGAGCGCCAAGCATAGGCGCCCTTGATCCGGCCGGGCCCCAGGCGGCTCGGCGCGAAGAACATGTCGCTGATGGCGTGCGAGGTCTGCATGGAGGCGAGCACGCTGAGCTTCGCGAAGCGCGGGATGTCCTCCGGAGCCACGACTTGTGCATGCTCGATGCGAAACCGCGGCTCGGCGACGGCGCGTTCCGCCGGTGGCACGCCGGCGAAGGCCTTCTCGTAGATGTCGAGCACGAGGCGATTGCCACGATCCCCGATCGCGTGGGTCTGCAGCTGAATGCCGCTGCGCAACGCCGCCTGCGCGATTCGCAGGACCTCCTCCGGTTCATTGACCAGGAGCCCGCGGCTTTGCGGCGAATCGCTGTAGGGTGCGAGTAGCGCCGCGCCGCGCGAGCCGAGCGCTCCGTCCATGTAAAGCTTGATGCCGCGCACGTTCAGGCGGTCATCGCAGCTCTTGTAGTTCCGGCCAGCGGCCAGCAGGCGTTCCGCGTCGGGTCCGGGCCCGCCGATGGCGGCGTAGACCCGCAGACTGATCTTGTGCCCGGCATACAGCTGGCACAGCAGTTCGATTTCCGCGTCGGTCGTTCCCGCGTATTGCAGCTGAGTCCAGCCGACACGGACACTGCGATTGGCGCCGGTTTCGAGGGCTCCCGCGGTTTCCTCCTGCGTCGGTGGCGGGACGAGGTTCTCGACCAGCGCTTTCGCCCCGTCGATCAGCATGCCGGTCGGTTCGCCGGTCGCGGCGTCCTTCAGGATCTCGCCGCCGGGCGGGTCCGGTGTGTCGCGCGTGATGCCGGCGAGCTTCAGGGCAAGGCTGTTTGCAACGATCGCGTGCCCGTCGATGCGCTCGAGAATCACCGGTCGGTCAGCAACGGCTTCGTCGAGATCCATGCGGGTCGGGAACGCTGCCGGTGTCCAGCGCGATTCGATCCAGCCGCGTCCTTCGATCCAGGGGCTGACTTTGTCCTGGGTGGCGCGGTCGCGAACGCGCTGCTTCAGCGCGGCGAGGCTCTCGACGCCGGTCAGGTCGAAATGCAGTTCACGCCAGCCGATACCCGCGAGGTGTGCGTGCGAGTCAGTCAGGCCCGGCAGGACGGTGAAGCCGCCGAGGTCGAACTTGCGCGCGTCGGGCGGGGCGCGCTTCCGTGCTTCGGCGGTCGTGCCGACGTAGGCGATGCGGCCATCGATCGCGAGGACGGCCTCGGCGCGGGATTGGCTGGGCGTGCCGGTGTAGACATTGGCGTTGTAGAGGACCAGGGCATCGGAGGCGAAGGCCGGGTCTGCGGCCAGTGCAAGAATGCCGAGCACGACTTTAATCACGATGCACATCGTACACCGCCGCCGGTAGCGGTCCGATCACTCGCCCGTCGCAGGATTCGAGTTGTTGTTTGAGGCCTTGACATGCGAGAATCTTGATTTATCATGATCCATCAAGATTCTTCATGACGAGGTTCAACGTGAGCACATTGCGCAAGTTCTCCTCGCAGGCCGAGCCCAAGGTCCTGGAGGCCCTCCAGAAAATCGCCAGTCGTGAGGGACGCCATTTCCAGGCAATTCTCGGCGAGGCCATGCACGAATACGTCGCGCGTAAGCGCCAGCAGGATCCGCGCCGGAACGTGCTCGAAGCGTTTCAGCACAGCGTGCGGGAGCGCGAGGAGCTCTACCGGCTGTTGGCCAAGTGACCGAGTACGTCACGACGGCTGATGCGCTCTTTTTCCACGAGGAGCTAATCGAGCGCTACGGCGGATCTCACGGCATTCGTGACCTTGGGGCGCTCGAATCAGCCCTCCACCGCCCTCAGACCGGTTATTACGAAACCATCGTGCAGGAGGCCGCGGCTTTTCTCGAGAGCCTCGTGCAGAACCATCCTTTTGTGGACGGCAACAAACGAACGGCGTTTGCGGTCATGGACGTTTTCCTCAGGATCAACGGGCACAGCATCACGGCCGATTCGCAATCGATCTACACCACCATGGTGACACTCATGGAGCAAAAGCAATTTGACATGGTGCACCTGGTGCCTTGGCTGGAGAAGATTATCGCGCCCGCACGGCCATGAACGACAAAGACTATGTCCTTGGAACGCACGACGAGGAGATCGCCCGCCTCGGCCTGCAGCATCGCGTGTGGAGACTGACTGTCCTTGAATGCTGGCGGATGGCTGGCCTCGGTCGCGGCCACCGGGTAGTTGATGTCGGCGCCGGACCTGGGTTCGCTACGTTGGACCTGGCCGAGATCGTCGGCTCCACTGGGGAAGTCCTCGCGGCTGAACGCTCCAGTCGATTCCTGGAGATCGCGACCCAGGCCTGCGCCGCCCGCGGATTCTCGAATGTCCGCTTCCGCAACATGGACCTGATGAACGAGTCGCTGGGGGTGACTGGCTTCGACGCCGCCTGGTGTCGCTGGGTCGCGTGCTTTGTCTCGTCTCCAGCCACACTACTCGACCGGATTGCGCATGCGCTGCGCCCCGGCGGCGTCGCCATCTTCCACGAGTATTCCAACTACGCCACCTTTCAATGCGCGCCCCGCCGTCCGGCGCTCGAGAGTTTCGCCCAGGAAGTCATGGCGAGCTGGCGAGCGGCCGGCGGAGAGCCGAACATCGCGCTCGATTTGCCGGCGCTGCTGCCCGCGGCGGGATTTTGCGTCCGCCATGTCCGGCCCCACGTCTTCACAATCACCCCGCGGGATTCCATGTGGCAGTGGCCGGCGAGCTTCATCGAGGTGAATCTTGTTCGATTGCGGGAGCTCGGACGAGTCAGTGCCGAATGGGTCGAGCAGGTGCGCCAGGAATTCCACAACGCCCAGGCCGATGAGACAACTTTGATGACCACGCCGCTGGTCCTCGAGATTGTGGCGGAACACCAATGACCGCCGTATTTTCCTCGAGGTAGGAAGGGCAGCACCTTATTCCTGTTTGCCGCAGCCGCAGCCCATCAGCCGCCGGCTCAGGTAGGTGAACTCGAGCGCATCGATCAGCGCGGCCTGATTGAGATTGGCCGCCGCGGAGTGACCGCCCTCCATGTTCTCGTAGTAGATATACGGGTAGCCGAGCTCGGCGAGACGCGCAGCGGCCTTGCGTGCGTGTGCCGGATGGACACGATCGTCCGTGGTGGAGGTTTCGAGGAAGACTTCGGGATAACGCTGGCCGGCGCGCAGCATCTGATATGGGGAATAGCGCTCGATGACGGCGCGTTCGGCGGGGATGGCCGGGTCGCCGTATTCACCGACCCAGGAGGCGCCGGCGCCGATCTGCGTGTAGCGGATCATGTCGAACAGCGGCACCTGGATGACGACCGCGTTGTAGAGCTCCGGCCGCTGGGTCAACGCAACACCCATCAGCAGGCCGCCGTTGGAGCCGCCCATGATGCCGAGCCGCCGCGGGCTCGTGATCTTTCGCGCGATCAGATCCTGGGACACCGCGAAGAAATCATCATAGACCTTCTGGCGATTCTCCTTGAGCCCGGCGTTGTGCCAGGCGGGACCGAACTCGCCGCCGCCGCGGATGTTGGCGACGACGAACGTGCCGCCGCGCTCGAGCCAGAGCTTGCCGATGGTGCCCGAGTACCACGGTGTCATCGAGATCTGGAAGCCGCCGTAGGCATACAGCAGCGTCGGCGCAGCTCCGACCAGGCTCACGTCCTTCGGCCGCACGACGAAGTACGGGATTTTCGTGCCGTCTTTCGATGTCGCCTCGAGCTGCTCGACCAGGTGATTGGACGCGTCGAACCTGGGGGTCAGGGCTTTCATTCGCTCGACGCGGCCGGTCGTGGCGTCCGCCAGCCACTGGGTCGTGGGTGTCAGGAAGCTTACGACGCTCGCGATCAGCTGGTCGCTGCGATCCGATGCCGCGACGATGTTCAGGGAGGAATTAGCGGGCAGCTGCTCGAGCTTGCTCCGGGTCCAGGTGTCGCTCTTGGGCTCGAAGGCGACGATCGCGCCTTTCACGTTTTCGTAAAGCGCGACGAGAAGCCTCGTGCGCGTACTCGCGACCTCTTCGATGGATTCGCGCGGGCCGGGACGGAGTACGAGTTGCGGCACGGCGCGATCGGAATCGGCCCTGATCGCTGAGAGGTCGTAAGCGGCGAGATCCCCCTCTTCCAGATTCCTGGCTGGCCAGTCCTCCTCCAGCGTGAAGGCAAGCTTGCCTTGTACAAATCCCTGTACGGTCGACTTCAGCGGCAGCGGCAGTTTCACCGGTGACTGGTCGCCGATGAAGTAGTACTCGCCCGTGAAGGTATCGAGGGGCCGGGACGCCATGATGGCCTCCACCGCCCCGTCTGCATCGCGAAGCACAAACGGATTGACGCCAGAGCCGCCGTCCCTGGCGTCACCACGAAAGAGTTCGCGCGCTTCGGACAACGGTTGTCCGCGCTTGACGGACTTGACGATGTACGGATAGCCGGCCGTCGTCAGCTGGCCTTTCTCCCAGTCGGTGGCAACCAGAATCGTGTCGGCGTCCAGCCAAGTAAGGCGATGCTTGCCCTCGGGCAGGCGGAAACCGCCCTCGACGAACGCGCGTTCGCGCGTGTCGAATTCCCGCACCACGACGGCATCTTTGCCGGCATCGGACAGGGAAACGAGGCAGAGCCGGTCCTCCGGTGGCAGACAATTGACGTCGCTCCAGACCCAGTTAGCTTCTTCCGCCTTCGCGAGCGCATCGACGTCGAGCAGAACTTCCCACGCCGGGGTCTCGCTGCGATAGCTCTCGAGTGTCGTGCGACGCCAGATACCGCGCACATGATCGGCGTCCTGCCAGAAGTTGCGCAGCTCGTCGTTGCCGGCAAAGCCGACGCCGGGGATCCGGTCCTTCGCGTTCAGGATCGCGAGCGCGTCGGCGTGCAACTTGGCGAACTGCGGGTCGGCCTGGAGTACCTTGAGCGAGCGCTCGTTCTCGGCCCGCGCCCAGGTGAGGGCGCGCTCGCCTTCGATTTCCTCCATCCAGATGTAGGGGTCGTTGCTATCGGCGGCGACCGCAGCAGCGGCGACAATGACAGCGGAAACAATCAGCGCAGGGCGCAGTCGGGTGGCTTTCATCATCCAATTAGCATACTTCAACCCAGTCAAGAGCTCGCTGACGCCGCGACAAAGGAACGGGGCCTTACGGCCCCGTTCTGCATGCCACCAACGATAATGCCGTCAGGCGACTTTCTCGACCGGAATCAGCCCCTCCACCTGCATCGCGACCTGCACCGCGGGCCGTGCGGCGACTCGCTGCTGGAAGGCCTGGAGATTGGCGTAGTCGGACAGGTCCACTTTCGTTGACCGCGCCCAGTTAGTCACCACGAACAGATAAGCGTCGGCGACGGTGAACTGATCCCCGAACAGGTATTTGCGGCCCGCGAGCTGTTTGTCGAGCAGCGCGTAGCGCCGGCGCAGGTATTCCACCCGTTCTGTGCGGACTTCAGCTGACACCTTGGGGTTGAACAGCGGGCTGTAGCTCTTGTGGATCTCGGAATTGATGTAGCCGAGCATCTCCTGAAGGCGGGTGCGCGCGAATGTCCCATTCGCGGGCGCGAGCCTGGCCTCGGGCTTGAGGTCGGCCAGGTACTGGACGATCGCGGGACCCTCGGTGAGGATTTCGCCGTTATCGAGCTCGAGCGCCGGGACGTAGCCTTTCGGATTGACGGCCCAGTAATCGCCTTCAACCGTCATGGTTTTGGTCGTGACATCGACCTTCTGCAACTTCAGATCGATGCCTGCCTCGCGCGCAACGATGTGCGGCGACAGTGAGCAGGCGCCAGGGGCGTAAAACAGCTTCATGCCAATCTCCTGAGTCAGTTGATGTGTGAGGCAAGCACCTTAGCAGTCCTTACTTACCTTTATATAGTACCTAGCTTTACGTAAGGTTAAAAATCCACTAACCTCGTGGTAACTGACCTGGAGCTTTTTCATGGCCCTCAAGTTGCGCAAGAGCAAGGCGCCCCCGCCCCCGCCTGGCTGTCCGATGGCGGCCTGCATGGCGGTGCTGGGCGGCGCCTGGACAACCAGCGTCATCTGGAAGCTGAGTGGCGATCCGCGGCGCTTTGGCGAGCTTTACAAGGATATTCCGGGGATCTCGCCCAAGATGCTCACGACGCGGCTGCGGGAGCTGGAAGAAAAAGGCGTCGTGATTCGGGAGGTCGTGCCCTCCTCTCCGCCTTCAGTCGAGTACTCGCTCTCTGAGCTTGGGCGGGAGCTCGTTCCAGTCATCGACACAATTGTCAGGGTCGGAACGCGCCTGAGAGAGGGGTCGACGCCTGTGGCGTCGGCTGCCAGACGGCGCGCGTGAAATCGAAAAGCTTCGACCTGCGAGGCCGACGCTCAGGCCATTTTCAACTTGCCGGTGATGCTGCGCG
>CAYZDW010000193.1:0-4812 GCA_964477175.1 uncultured Steroidobacteraceae bacterium
GTGACTGCCGCAGCGGCCGCCGTCGCCGGGCTCGCCAGCAGTGTCCGCGCTCCCTGGCCCTGGCGTCCCTCGAAATTCCGGTTGCTGGTGCTGACGACGTATCGGCCTGCGGCGGCCGTATCGCCGTTGATGCCGACGCACATCGAGCAGCCTGATTCGCGCCATTCCGCGCCGGCGCCGGAGAATACCTCGTGCAGGCCCTCGGCCTCGGCCGCGCGCTTGACTTGCTGCGAGCCCGGCACGACCAGCATGCGCACGCCGCGCGCAAGTTTCCTGCCGCGCAGCAGGGCGGCCGCCACGCGCAGGTCGGACAGCCGGGAATTCGTGCAACTGCCAATAAATACGATGTCGACCGCCTTGCCGGCGAGCGCCTCACCCGGCGCGAAGCCCATATAGCGCAATGCCTTGAGGAAGGTCTCGTCGCCACGCTCCGGGATCCTGCCGCCCACCGGAATCACCATGCCCGGGTTGGTGCCGTAGCTGATCATCGGCTCGACCCGCGTGGCGTCGAGCTGCACTTCCTGGCCAAATGCGGCGCCAGCGTCGCTTGGCAGGCTTCGCCAGGACGTGAGTGCCTCGTCCCAGGCCGCACCCGCCGGAGCCCGCGGCCGGCCGCGCAGGTACTCGAAGGTCGTCTCGTCCGGCGCGGTCATGCCGGCCCTCGCGCCGGCCTCGATCGACATATTGCAGACTGTCATGCGCTCTTCCATCGAAAGCGCTCGGATGGCCTCACCGCGATATTCGATGACCTTTTTGCTACCGCCCGCCACGCCTATCTGCCCGATGATCGCCAGCACGAGATCCTTCGCGCCGACCCCGGCGGCGAGCCTCCCGCTGACCTCGACGGCGAGCGTCTTCGGCTTGCGCTGCAGCAAGCACTGGCTCGCCAGCGCGTGACCGACCTCGGTCGTGCCGATGCCGAAGGCGAGAGTGCCGAACGCACCATGCGTGCTGGTGTGGCTGTCGCCACAAACGATCGTCATGCCCGGCTGGGTCATGCCGAGTTCAGGACCGATGATGTGCACGATGCCACGCCGCTCGTCGCGGAGCCCAAACAGCTCGATGCCGGACTCAGCCGCATTGCGTTCCAGCTCGTTGATCTGCCGGGCCGCCGACTCGAGCCGTATCGGTACGCCGCCGAATATCTGCTGCGTATCGGTCGGCGTCGAATGATCGAGTGTCGCAACGGTCCGGTCAGGCCGGCGCACGCCAATGCCGCGCGAACGCAGCAGCGTGAAAGCCTGGGGCGAGGTGACCTCGTGGATCAGGTGCAGGTCGATATACAGCACCGCCGGAGTCTCGGCGGATTCCGGCACGACCTCGTGGGCCCGCCAGATCTTCTCGAACATCGATTGCGCGGTCATGCGACAACCCGAGTGTAGCGATACATGGGCCCGGTCAAATGGTCCTCCGTGTATACCATCCGCGTCCAACACCCCAATATTGCAGCCCCATTGAGCCTGAGAGTATGATCCGGGCACCTGTTTTGTATACAACGACGGGTTTGCCGCCCTAAGCCCCCTGCGAGGAACCCATGCAGCACTTCAACCCCACCACTTCCGCCCTTGCCGTCGCCATCGCGAGCGTCCTGGCCGCCGCGAATGCCGCGGCCGAGCCGCAGGCGACCTCGCAGCTACCCGAGGTCGTGGTCACCGCCCGGCAGCGCGCCGAGAAGATCGAGGACGTGCCGGCCACGGTCCAGGCCTTCACGGCGGAGGACATCAAGGCGGCCGGCATACAGCGGCCGCAGGACTTCATTGCGCTGACGCCGGGCGTGGCGCAGGTGCAGACGGCTGAGTCCGGCGACATGCAGGTCGTGATTCGCGGTATCAACACGGGCCGCGACGCCGAGACGAACTTCGCGCTCGTCGTCGACGGAGTTCTGCAGACCAACCCAAACGCGCTCAATCAGGAACTCAACAACGTCACGCAGATCGAGGTGCTGAAAGGACCGCAGGGCGCACTCTATGGGCGCAACGCACTCGCTGGTGCAGTGATCATCACGACACGCAAGCCGGGCGATACCGCCGAGTTCGAGGTCGGCGCGGGCTACGGCAGCGACAACACCTACAAGGGTAGCCTGTATTCCGGCGGGCCGCTCGGCGACACCGCGAAAGGCAGCTTCTCCGTCTATACGCGCAGCACCGACGGCCAGTGGAATAACACCCTGCTCGATTGCAACGACTGCGTCGACTTCTTCGAGGAAACCGGCGCCACGGGGCGCGTGATCTTCGATGCAGGTAGCGGCAGCTTCGACGTGAAGGGCAGGTATTCGAAGGTCGAATCCGGCGCCATCAATTTCAACGCCGCGGTGTCCTTTGCCGAGGCGGCGGCAATATTTGGCGCCCCGCCCTTCGACGAGGATCCGAACCAGCACAGCTTCTTCTATACGAACAACATCAAGCCCCGCAATGAACAGGAGAACAAGAACCTTTCGATCAAGGGTGATTGGGACCTGGGCGTGGGAGAGCTGACCGCAGTGCTCGCGTACAACGACCAGACAAACTTCTTCCTCACCGACGGCGCGAGCGATGCGTTCTTCTTGTACGCGTTCACGCCTTCATGTTCGGCGTCCTTTGCCGCGCGGCTCATCGACACGCCACTCCCGGCGCCGTTCAACTACGGCAATCCGCCGGGCACGATCGTATCGTTCACGCCCTATGCATCGTCGTTCCAGCCTCCCTATGGACCGACAACCTGCGGTGGCTACCAGTATCAGCAGCGCGACCAGAAAGATTCGAGCCTGGAGCTGCGCCTGACCTCGCCAGGCGATCAGCGACTGCGCTGGGTGGCCGGCATCTATTTCGCCGACATCGAGCGCCATGTGGTGGTCTCTCAGGGCTCCGATCAGACCGGTGCTTCGTTGCAGCAGAACTTCCTGACGCAGGCATTCGTGCCGACGAGTGGACCGAACCCCACCGACCTGTTGTACGACGATACTTTCA
Source organism: uncultured Steroidobacteraceae bacterium (assembly GCA_964477175.1). Taxonomy (GTDB): domain Bacteria; phylum Pseudomonadota; class Gammaproteobacteria; order Steroidobacterales; family Steroidobacteraceae; genus SCUD01. Next base: position 2,946 of record CAYZDW010000193.1, read on the forward strand.
ACAGCACCGTGTACGCAGGCTTCGGGCAGCTTGCCTACGACGTGGCCGAGGGTGTCGAAATCGCGCTTGCATTGCGCTATGACACTGAGGAGCGCGACGTCGACAACAACGTCCCAACCGGCGCCAATGCATTAGCGCAGACACCAACGTTCGCGTTCTTCTCGAACCCGTTCATCAACCCCGCGTACACGGTGAATCCGGCGTTTGCCACCGCGGGCATCCCGAGCCGGTCCAAGACCTACAGCCAATTCCAGCCGAAGCTCTCGGTGAACTGGAAGGCGACGGATGAGATGACGTTTTACGCCTCGTACGGCTACGGTTTCAGAAGCGGTGGCTTCAACTCCTCAGGCAGCGAGGCCACGGTGAATCAGTTCTACAATAATTCGCTCATACCCGGCCAAAACCTGTGCCTCGGACCCAGCACCGCGTTCGATACTACCTTTGGCTTTACCCTGCCGCTCGGTCCGCCCGTGTGCACACCGACTTCGATTCACAACCTCACTGAGGTCTCTGACGACTATCGAAAAGAGGTGTCGAAAGCGGCGGAGATCGGCTTCAAGGCGAGCCTTCTGGACCGCACACTGTCGATCAACGGTGCGATCTACCAGACCAAAGTCGACGATATGCAGTTCTTCAACTTCTTCGCCGGTCCTTTTGGCCTGCTGCGCGTCGTGACGAATCTTGACGAAGTCACGATCAAGGGCGCTGAGCTCGACTTCCGCTGGCGCGCTACCGACAACCTCGCGGTCTTCGGCGGTGTCGGATACACGGACGGCGAAATCGACCGCTACGACGGGCGGCCATACACCAACGGAAACAAGCTACCGTACTCGCCGGAATACACCGGCAACCTCGGCGCCGAGCTGGTCGTCCCGATGGGCGGTTCGGGAATGGAACTCGTCGCCCGCGTCGACGGCTCGTTCGTTGGCGAGACCTGGTTCCACCCGGTCCAGACCGAGACGGTGCCGAATCTAGTGACCCAGTTTGGCTTCGGCCAGGGCAACTACAGCAAGCAGAAGCGCGATCCGTATGAGGTAGTCAACGCGCGCCTGACGCTGAGGGGCGATCGGTGGAGTGCCACGGCCTGGGGCCGCAACATCGCCGACAAGGAGTACCTGCAGGAAGTGATCGTGGCGCCGGAGTTCGGCGGTGCGTTCATCCACGATTCGCCGGGCAGCAGCTATGGCCTGGACGTGAGCTACTCGTTCAAATGACGTTGGCCGCCTTGAGCCGCTCGTAGCGTTCGCGGTGCATGCCGAGGAACTCGAGATAGATCTCGTCGTTGTGCTGCCCGAGCGCCGGTGACGGCGCGCGGACCCGGCCCGGGGTTTCCGAAAGGCGCGGCACGACATTCTGCATGCGGAGCTGCCCGAATTCCGGGTGATCGACGGTCACGATCGCCTCGCGCGCGGTGAAATGCGGGTCTTCCATCATCTCCGGCGCGCGGTAGATCTTCCCCGCCGGCACGCCCTGGCGATCCATCAACTCGAGGATCTCGCGCATCGTCTGGCTCGCGGTCCAGCGCCCGATCAACTCGTCGAGTTCCTTCTGGTTCGTGCCGCGCGACTGGTGGCTGTCGTAACGCGGATCGGAGGCCATTTCCGCGCGGCCCATCGCCTCGCACAGGCGCCGGAACACCGTATCCTGGTTCGCGGCGATCAGCACCAGGCCGTCTTTCGTCGGGTAGACATTGGACGGCGCGACATTCGGCAGGATCGCGCCGGTGCGCTCACGGATGTAGCCGGTCTTGTCGTACTCGGTGATCAGCGATTCCATCATGCCGAGCACAGCCTCGTAGATCGCCGAGTCGATCACCTGGCCGCGGCCACTGCGCTCGCGGTAATTGAGCGCGGAGAGCGCGCCGATG
>CAYZDW010000194.1:0-13291 GCA_964477175.1 uncultured Steroidobacteraceae bacterium
CGATGAACTGCACCTGATCGAGCCGCAGCGCTATTACGTGACCCAGCAGTCGCGCGTCGGCGACCGCCACGTCTACGGTGCGCGCAGCCGGTTCCTCGACGCCGACGTGCTCGCGACCCTCGATCGCGCGAGCTGGCCGGAAGAGCCGGACGCGACCGTCGCCCGGACCGCCGCAGCAGCAGCGGCGCGGATCGACGTCGCCAAACGGCTCAAGGCCCTGTGGTAGCAGTCAACGGTCTGTGAGTGGCTTGGTCAGCGGGCGGCGAGCGGCCTGCGGAAACGCAGCGTGAAGCGGTCGCTCTCGCCGATCGCCGTGTAGCGCTCCCGGTTCACTTCGCCCTCGCGAAACGTCGGCGGTAGCGACCAGACGCCCTGTGGATAATCCCTGGTGTCCTTCGGGTTCGCATTGATGTTGCTCGTCCCGATCAGCTCGAATCCAGCCGACTCGACGAGCGCGATGGCATAGTCCTCGCGCACGTAGCCGGACTTGGCACGCGGGTCCTGCGGGACGCTGTCCGCCGCACGGTGTTCGACGATGCCGAGGATCCCGCCAGGCTTCAGCGCCCTGAACATCGCGGCCAGCATCCGCTCGGCGGCCTCGCGGGCCATCCAGTTGTGGAGATTACGGAAGGTCAGCACCATGTCGACGCTGCCGTCGGGTACTGGCCGCAACTCATTCGGATACTGCAGGGCCGTGACCGTCGCCTTGCCGTACAAGTCCGGGCGCGAGGCGAGCTTCTCGGCATAGGCCTTCAGGCCGTCCTGCATGTACTTGCTATCCGTCTTTGGATCCCAGCTCGCTGCGAGATAGCGGCCGCGGTCGCGCAGCACCGGGGCCAGCACCTCGGTGTACCAGCCGCCGCCGCCCGGCCACACTTCCATGACAGTGAGGTCCTGCCGCAGGCCGAAGAACGCCAGCGTTTCCTTCGGGTGACGATGGATATCGCGCGCGCGGTTGGCGGCGGAGCGGTGGTCGCCGGCGAGCGTGCGATCGATCAACGTCAACGTAGCGGGGTCCGTGACCGGCGGGCTAGTCGCGGCCGGTGCGGCGGGCAGGCCGGCGCATCCCGCGAACAGCAGGGCGGTCGAGACGATGGATAAGGGGGATGACTTGCGCGGCATGGACATGGATGACTCCGTTCAGAGTTTGAGTTCGGCGGTCGCGACGAGTTCGACCATCGCTTCCGGAAAATACAGGCGGGGGACCTCGACGGCGGTCGTGGCCGGCGGCGCGGCGTTGGCCTGTCGGTAACAGCGATCGCGCACATGCGCGGCGCGCCCCAGCGCGCAGATGTCGGTCGTGTATGCGACTTCGCAGACGACGTCGGCCAGCGTGCAGCCGGCGGCGGCGAGCGCGGTCTGCAGCCGGTCGTAGATACGCTGTATCTGCGCCTCCATGTCGCCCGGCCCGACGACTTCCATTGCGTCGTTGATCGAGGTCATGCCCGACAGGTAGAGGGTTCCATTCGAGCGGACCGCGGCGCTGATGTTGAAGCGCTCCTCGATCTCGCGGCTGATCCGGATCACCTGGTCCCAGCGAGCCATGGCCCTTACGCTGCGCCGTCCGGCTCGAGGTACGTGTAGCCCGCGAGTTCCGACTCGTAGAAGCGCTTGAGCGCCTGGCCCTCCGCGACCGACAGACGGCCATCGCGCATGGCCCGCTCGCAATCGCGCGCGAAGCGCGGGTAAAGCTCGTCGGTGCGGTATTGCATGTAGCCGAGCACCGTGTTCGCGGTGTCGCCCTTGACGATCTCCTCGATCCACCAGCCGTGCTCGTCGTCGAGCCGTATGTGCACGACGTGCGTGTCGCCAAACAGATTGTGCAAATCGCCGAGCGTCTCCTGGTAGGCGCCGACCAGGAACGCGGCCAGGAAATAGTCCTCTCCGGGCCGCAGCTCATGCACTTCGAGCGCGCGTTTGATGTCCCTGAGCGACACGAAGCGGTCGATCTTGCCGTCGGAGTCGCAGGTGATGTCGGCGAGCACGGCGCTGCGGCCCGGCCGCTCCTCCAGGCGGTGCAGCGGCATGATCGGGAACAACTGATCGATCGCCCAGCTGTCCGGCAGCGACTGGAATATCGACATGTTGCAGAAATAGGTGTCGGACAGCACCGCCTCGAGCCCGTCGAGCTCCTCGGGTACGCGCCCGAGGCGGCGCGTGACGTCGCGCACCTTGGCGCAGGTGGCCCAGTACAGGCGCTCGGCGAGGCTGCGCATCTCGATGTTGAGATAGCCGAGGCTGAACATCTGCTGCGCCTGCTCGCGCGCCTGCTGGGCGTCATGCCAGCATTCGACGAGGCGGCGCTCGCTGACCGTCGCGTGGGCGTCGAACAGGTCCGCAATCGGTTGCGGCAGGCGGCCGTCATCGGTAGCCGCGCGGTCCGGGGCGCTGAACAGGTCGAGGCGCGAGGCGCCCAGCACGTTGAAGACCAGCACGCTGTGATGCGCCGCGATCGCGCGGCCGGATTCGCTGATGATGACCGGGTGCGCGAGGCCGCGGGCGTTGCAGACGCTGGCCACCCGGTAGACGACATCGCTCGCGTATTCGCGCAGCGAGTAGTTGGTGGACGACTCGAAGTTGGTGCGCGAGCCGTCGTAGTCGATGCCGAGCCCGCCACCGACGTCGATGTATTCGAGCCCGGCCCCGAGCCTTGCCAGTTCCGCGTAGACCTGGGCCAGTTCGTTGACCGCGTCCTTGACGCGCCGGATGTCGTGCAGCTGGGAGCCCGGGTGGCAATGCAAGAGCTTCAGGCAGTCCAGCATGCCGTGCGAACGCAGCACCTCGACGAGGTCGAGGATCTCGGTCGTGAACAGGCCGAACTTGGAACGATCGCCGGCCGATTCGCGCCAGCGCCCGGCACCCTCGGCCGCGAGCTTGACACGCACGCCGATCTGCGGCCGCACCTGGTATTTCTCGGCATGGCGCAGGATGTAGCCCAATTCGGAGACATTCTCGACGACAGGAATGATCGAGCGGCCGAGTTTGGACGCGAGAATCACGGCCTCGATGTAGCTGTCGTCCTTGAAGCCGTTGCAGATGATCAGGCGGTTCGGGGCGTCCTCGGTCATTGCCATGACCGCGAGCAGCTCCGGCTTCGAGCCGCATTCCAGGCCGAAGCCGAGGTCCGCGCTGGCGCGGTAGACCTCCTCGACGACCAGGCGCTGCTGGTTGACCTTGATCGGAAACACCGCGGCGTAGCGGTTGCGATAGTCATTTTCGGCGATCGCCGCGGCGAACGCATCGTGCAGCGAGCGCAGGCGATCGCGCAGGATGTCCGAGAAGCGCAGCACCATCGGTGCGGTCAAGTCGCGCGCGCCGAGTTGCTGGACGACCTCGTAGAGGTCGATCTCGCGGGTGTCGTCCCTGGCGGGGCGACACACCACGTGGCCGGCATCGTTGATGCCGAAATAACCGCTGCCCCAGGAGCGCACGGCGTACAGGTCGTTGGAGTCTTCGATGCTCCAGGGCCGGGGCGTAACCGCGCCACGCGTCGTGCTGTCCAAGAACTCGTCCCCGTGCGGATCCCGCGCGCGGACGATATCAGATCGCGGGCCCCTGTAAACGGGCGGTCATGCGTCGCGCGCGACCGGTCGTGCCGGATCGCGGATCCACTCGCTCCAGGAGCCGGCGTACAGCCGCCCGCCGGCGAGGCCCGCGACCTCGAGCGCGAGCAGGCCCTGGCAGGCGGTCACGCCCGAGCCGCACATGCAGATGACCCCGGAGCCGCCGATCGTTCCGGTCCGTGTGCGCCACAACGCCGCGAGCTCCTGCTTCGGGCGAAACCGGCTGCGCTCGTCGAGATTGAGCGGGAACGGCAGATTGACCGCGCCCGGCACGTGGCCGGCGACGGTGTCGAGGGGCTCCACCCTGCCCGCGAAGCGTTCGGCGGCACGCACGTCCACGACCAGCTCGCCGCGCGCCAGCGCCTCGGCAACACCGGCTGCGTCGCAGAGCATCCCATGACGCGGTTGCGCGACGAACCGGCCAGGCCGTCGCGTGGCCACGGCATTCGAAACCGGATGCCCCTCCGCGAGCCAGGCAGCGTAACCGCCATCCAGCACGGCCACCGCGTCGTGGCCCAGGTACCGCAGCATCCACCAAAGGCGCGCCGCGTACGCGCTGTTGCCGGCGTCATAAGCGATGACCTGCGTGCTGCCGGTTACGCCCCAGCGCGACAAGGTCGCCACGAACCCATCGATCGCCGGAAGTGGATGACGGCCGGTTGTCGGCGTGACTGGCGCGGACAGGTCGCGCTCGAGATCGGCATGGATCGCGCCGGGGATATGCCCGGCCCGCCAGGCGTGTGCGCCTGCATCGCGGTCGGTGAGTTCGAAGCGACAGTCCGCCACCAGCCAGTCCGGATCGGCCAGCCGGGCTGCGAGTTCGCCGGCGGACACAAGCGTCGTATGCGGCAAACGCGCTCCGCGCCGAGCCGGCTCTTCTTTTTTCAAGCGCGCCTGACCGTCAGCCGGCCCGCCACGGCGAGCGCGGTGACCATGATCGTGGAGCCTGCGAGCGCGAGCGCCATGTCCTTCTGGCCGTCCCAGATGTCGCCCTGGGTGCCGAGATAGGCCTGGCCGAGTTCGCCGCCGAACAGGATCGCAGCGGCAAATTCGATCAGCTCGTAAACGACCGCGTGCGAGGCCATGAACAGCAGCGGAAACAACGCGGCCCAGACGCGTGGGTAGCGCCCGTAGTGCGCGAAGATCTCGACCGCGGCGGGCGCCACCAGCAGGCCGTAGAGGAAATGAATCAGCCGGTCGTAATGATTTCGCTCGAACCCGAGCAGATCATTGAACGACGCGCCGGTCAGCGCCTGGAACCACTCGTCGTAGGGCACCAGCGAGTAGGTGTAATGCGAGCCGATGGTATGCAGTGAAAAGAAAACGAACAGGCAGGTGTAAGCGAAAGTGCTGAAACGCAGACGGCGCGCCGTCAGGACGAACAGCGGGACCGCGATGAAGACCAGCACGTTCTCGAGCAGCCAGTCCTGCCGATACACCGGCGCAATCGCGAGTGCGATCCACAACAGGCCGAACAGCGCCAGCAGCGCCAGCGGATAGCGCCACATCGGCTTTAATTTACGGTACATTCTGCGACCTTATGACCAAGCACACCGTCCATACCCACTTCCCCGGCCGGTTGATTTTCATCGGCTTTGGCAGCATTGGCCAGGGCGTCCTGCCGCTGATCATGCGCCATGTCGGGGGCCTGACGGCCGACCGGATCACGATCGTCACCGCCGACGATGCCGGCCGCCAGGAGGCCGAAGAATTCGGCATCCGGTTCATAAACCATCCGCTGACCCGCGAGAATTTCCGGCACGTGCTCGATCCGCTGGTCGGGCGCGGCGATTTCGTGCTCAACCTGTCGGTCGACGTGTCGAGCATCGCGCTGATCAAGCTGTGCCACGAGAAGGGCGCGCTGTACCTGGACACCTGCACCGAGCCCTGGCCCGGCGGTTACACAGACCCCAACATTCCGGCCAGCCGCCGCACGAACTACGCGCTGCGCGAGGAAGTGCTCGAGGTGCGCAAGACTCATGCGAACGGGCCAACCGCGATCCTCACGCATGGTGCCAACCCAGGTCTCGTTTCACATTTCATCAAGCGGGCGCTCTTGGACATCGCGACCGACACGGGTCACGAGACGCCCGAACCGAAGACCCGTGAGGAATGGGCCAAGCTCGCGATGGACCTGGGAATCAAGGTCATTCACATCGCCGAGCGCGACACCCAGGTTTCGAACCGCCCCAAGATGCCGGGCGAGTTCGTCAACACCTGGTCCGTGGACGGCTTCGTCAGCGAGGGCAGCCAGCCTGCCGAACTCGGCTGGGGCACGCACGAGCGGCACTTCCCGCGCGACGGCCGCCAACACGACTTCGGACGCAAGAGCGCGATTTTTCTCACGCAGCCGGGCTGTGCGACCCGCGTGCGCACCTGGACGCCGAGAGCCGGCTATTTCCACGGCTTCCTGATCACGCACGGCGAATCAATCTCGATCTCGGATTACCTGACGCAGCGCCAGAACGACCGCGTGATTTACCGTCCGACCGTGCACTACGCCTACCATCCCGCCGACAACGCTGTGCTGTCGGTGCATGAATTCTGCGGCCGCAATTATCACCTGCAGGAAAACAAGCGGATCATGATGGACGACATCACGACCGGCATCGACGAGCTGGGCGTGCTGCTGGCGGGGCATGCAAAGGGCGCCTACTGGTACGGTTCCCAGCTTTCCATAGAAGAAGCCCGTGCCCTCATTTCCTACAACAGCGCGACTTCGCTACAGGTCACCGTCTCGGCGCTGTCGGGCATGATCTGGGCCATCGAGAATCCGGCCAAGGGCATCGTCGAGCCGGACGAAATCGATTTCCGCCGCAATCTCGAGATCTGCATGCCCTACCTCGGGCCGGTGGTCGGCAAGTACACGGACTGGACTCCGTTGTTCGACCGCAGCCGGCTGTTTCCAGAGGATCTCGACGAGGGCGATCCCTGGCAGTTCAAGAATATCCGCGTCTGAAAAGGCCGCGGGTGGGGTCGCCGAGAGTCTTGCCTTGATTCATTTATGGGTATACTCTGTGCAACGTAATACGATCTAAGTGCTTGTTACGTTGCACAGAGTATCCAATGTCATCAGTTGGCGGCCTCCGCCGAGCCTCACGCGAACGACTGGCGAAGGTGCTGCGCCAATCCAAGGGCGCAATCTCCGCTGGGGACGCCGCACGCGCTCTCAGCATCGAGCGTGCTGAGGCCGCCAAGCTGCTGGTCAACTGGTCTGCCCGCGGCTGGCTAAGCCGCGTACGGCGCGGCCTGTATGTTTCCGTTCCGCTGGAGTCTTCCACCGCGGACCTGCCGCTCGACGATGCCTGGATTGTGGCCGAGCGGCTGTTCGCCCCCTGTTATATCGGTGGATGGAGCGCGGCCACGCATTGGGGGCTGACGGAGCAGCTCTTTCGCTCGACACTCGTCATCACCACGCGCCGACCGCGCACTCGGCGCGTGAACGCGCGCGGCACCGTCTTTGTCGTGCGGACGGTCAACGAACGCGCGATGTTCGGACTCAAAGCGATCTGGCGAGGGAAGGCCAAGTTCAACGTCTCCGACCCGACGCGCACGATCCTCGATCTGCTCGATACGCCCGCCCTGGGCGGCGGGATCAGAACGGTGGTCGATATCCTGAAGTCGTACCTCCGTTCGACGTATCGCGACCCGATGCTCCTCATTCGCTACGCGGACCAGCTCGGGAACAAGACGGTGTTCAAGCGGCTTGGCTTCCTCGCGACGATGGTCGCTCCGAACGATTCGGAACTCATTGCGGAGTGCCGCAGCCGCCTGTCGGCGGGCAACGCGAAGCTGGATCCCAAGCTGCCTGCCGGGCGACTCGTCACCGCGTGGCGTCTCTGGGAATCCGGGATCCGGCAAGGCGCCGCGCGGGTGGGCGCGGCGGACGCTACACTTGAACGCGGAGGCGCGATGACGACGAATCGATCGGGAATTATCGAGGCGCTGATGCAGCGCCGGCACGAGATCGCCGCGCGCTTTGGTGTGAAGCGTGTCGCCCTGTTCGGCTCGGCGGCGCGCGACGAGCTGGAAGCCGCCAGCGACGTGGACGTGCTGGTCGAGTTCGAGGGTCCGGCGACATTTGGTGCCTACATGGATTTCAAGTTCTACCTCGAGGATTTGCTCGGGCGGCCGGTGGACCTGGTGACCGACAAGGCTTTGCGCAAGGAGCTGAGGCCCTACGTCGAAAAAGAGATGATCCGTGTCGCGTGAATGGCGGCTGTACGTCGCGGACATGCGGGAGCGCTGCGCGCGCATCGCGGAGTACACCGACGGGCTGAGCCGTGAGGAATTCGAGAAATCGCGGCTGGTGTATGACGCCACGCTGCGAAATCTCGAGTTGATCGGGGAAGCGGCGCGGCATGTTCCAGAGGAAGCCCGAGCGCGGTCTCCGGATATTCCCTGGCGCCGGGTGGTCGCGGTGAGAAACATCCTGATTCACGGTTACCTCGGTATCGACAACGACATTATCTGGGACATCGTCCAGAATGAGATCGGCAAGCTGCTGCGGGAGCTGGAAAAGCTTGACTATTGAGCAAGGGATCAAGCTTGGGGGGTGAGTTCGCATGCGCTGGGTGGCGCCTACTGAAAGAAACGACGCTAATCAAGCGCTGGAAAAGCGCCTGTGGGCCGCCGCAGGCCCGATTCGCGCAGCGGCGAGCGCAACTTGAGAAGGCGCGCGTATCCGGACGTCGAGGCGCATCGCGTATTGACGAGCCTGCGGCCTACCATGCCGAGGGTGTCGTGTTTCTAACGCCGAGTGCCCGCTTCGACTATTTGCCACCGGCACCGGTCTCACTGGGCGACTCGTATTCGATCGCCTCGACCGTTACCCTGAGCGTGCCACCCGGCAGCTCGATCTCCAGTTCGTCGCCGGTGCGCCTGCCGAGCAGCGAACGGCCGAGCGGAGAGTCCATGCTGATGTAGCCGGGGCCCTGGTCGAACTCGTCGGGACCGACGATCCGGTGCCGGCGCCGCGCGGCTGTTTCGTCGACGACGGTCACCCAGGCGCCGAAGAAGACCCGCGAACGGTCGGCCGGAGGCTGCGAGACGATGACCATCCCGTCCAGCCGCCCGCGCAGGAAGCGCACGCGCCGATCGATCTCGCGCAACCGGCGCTTGCCATAGGTGTACTCCGCGTTCTCGGATCGATCGCCCTGGGCTGCCGCCTCGGCAACTGCCTGCGTCACGGCGGGCCGCTCCACGCGCCAGAGCTGGTCCAGTTCGGCGCGCAGGCGAACGGCCCCTTCGGGTGTCACGTACTTGGAGCCGGAACGTGTTGGTGGCCGTGAGCCCGGCATGTCAGAACCGCCCAGTCTTCAACTTATTGAATATTAAAGTGTTTCTATTGAGTTTGGCCAGCTGGGGCCCTGCCCGGGGCGACCGCCGTGGCGGCTGCCCCGACCGCCGGCCCGCAGGGAGTGTGGCATGGTTCACGTTCACCGTCGGACGTCGGAGCTACGCTTCGTTCCAGTATTTGTTTCTCCGTCAGTATCCCCTAGCGGACTTCCTTCCCTTCACCGAAAGTCCGCTCTTGAGCCCCGGGCCAAAACCCGGGGCTTTTTTTCGCCCGCTAGAATCGGCGCGTGAAATCGCCTCCGGCATTCAAGGACCATTTCTCCGGCCAGGCGCCCGCTTACGAAAGATACCGGCCACGCTACCCACGCGAACTGTTCGCCTGGCTCGCGGCAGAGGCGCCGGCACGCGACGTGGCAGTCGACATCGCGACCGGCAACGGTCAGGCCGCGGCCGGGCAGCGACCGCGCATCCGCTATCGGCAGGAGCCCGCGGAGCGGATCTCGCTACCCGATGCATCGGCGGACCTGATCGTGGCCGCGCAGGCTGCACATTGGTTCGACTGGGGAGCGTTCGTATCGGAGGCGTGTCGCGTGCTACGGCCGGGTGGCCTGCTCGCGGTCTGGAGCTACGGGCGCTTCGTCGCTCGGCCTGACATCGACCGGTTGGTCGACGATTTCTCGCGCGACGTGGTCGGGCCTGATTGGCCCCGCGAGCGCCGGCATGTCGAGGAGGGGTATCGCGACCTGCCACTGCCATTCCCCGAATGCGCCGCGCCACGCTTTGAGATGCGGGCCGAATGGGATTGCGAGGCGGTGCTGGGATACCTCGGGACCTGGTCTGCGGTGCAACGCTGCCGCGAACGGAGTGGGCGCGACCCGACCGCGCTGCTTGCGCCTCCACGCTTCGTCGCGCCGCGGAACCCGGGCATCCGGCGGCTGCCTTATACTTCGCGCCCTCGCCGATCCTGGAGATCCGCAATGTCCCGTTGCACCGTACTGCTGGCCCTGGTTCTCGCGTCGATGACCGCCTCCGCGGCCGAAGTTTCGACTGCGCCCCTGGCATCCGGCATCGACATGACCGCGATGGACCGGAACGTGCGCCCGCAGGACGACCTGTTCCGGCACGTGAACGGAACCTGGCTTGCGAACACGCCGTTTCCGGCGGAGTACGCGAGCGCCGGCATCGGCATCATGCTGTTCGAAAAGGCGCAGGAAGACGTGCACGCGATCCTGCTCGAGGCGGCGGCCGCAGGGCATGCGGCAACACCCGATATGCGCCGTCTCGGCGACATGTACACGAGTTTCATGGACGAGAAGCGGGTCGAGGAACGTGGCGTTGCGCCGCTGGCGCCGCTATTCGCGGAGATCGCTGCGATCGACGGCCCGCAGGCGCTTGCGCGCTTCTTCGGCCGGGCGCTCGGCCTCGGGATCGACGTGCCGATGGGAAGCTACGTCTTTCCGGATGCGCGCAATTCGACGCACAACGTCGCGTATCTGAGCCAGACCGGCCTCGGCATGCCGAATCGCGATTACTTCCTGCGCGACGAGGACGCCTACGTCGAATTCCGGCGCAAGTATGTCGACTATCTCGCGAAGCTGCTGACGCTCGCGGGCGAGCCGAATGGCGCGGAGCGCGCCGCGAAGATCCTGGAGCTCGAGACGAAGATCGCGACCGACCAGTGGACGCCGGTCTAGAACCGCGATCCCATCGCGACCTACAACCGCCACGGCCTCGAATCGGCAGCGCAACTCGCGCCGGATTTCGGCTGGCGCGCATTCCACGCCGCGAGCGGGCTGCCCGCGGGGGATTTCATCGTCCGCCAGCCGAGCTATGCGACCGCGCTTGGCAAGCACATGAGCGTCGCCGACCTGAATGTCTGGAAGGACTACCTGAAGGTCCGCACGATCGGCGCCTATGCGCGGGTGCTGCCGGGGGCGTTCGTCGAGGCTTCCTTCGACTTCAATTCCCGCACGCTGCGCGGAACCGAGAGCCTGCGGCCGCGCTGGAAGCGAGCCGTCGTCGAGACCGACAATGCGATGGGCGAGGCGATCGGCGCGGCTTACGTCGCGCGCCACTTCCCGCCGGAGGCCAAGCTGCGCATGGACCAGCTGGTCCGCAACCTGCTTGCCGCATTCGACCGCGGCATCGACTCGCTCGAATGGATGGGCGCGCCGACCAGAGCCGAGGCTCATACGAAGCTCGGCAAGATCCGGGTCAAGATCGCCTATCCGGACAAATGGCGCGACTACTCGCGCCTCGAGATCCGCCGCGACGACCTGCTCGGCAATGTCATGCGCTACAACGAGTTCGAATGGGACTGGCAGGCGGCGCGTGCCGGCCAGCCCAAGGACCCGGACGAGTGGTTCATGACGCCGCAGACGGTCAACGCCTATTACCTGCCGACTAACAACGAAATCGTCTTCCCGGCTGCGTTCCTGCAGCCGCCGCTGTTCAATATGCAGGCTGACGACGCCGTCAACTACGGCGCGATCGGCTCGGTGATCGGACACGAGATCAGCCACGGCTTTGACGACCGCGGACGCCAGTACGACGGTGACGGCAACCTCAGGGACTGGTGGACGCCGGAGGACAACGAGAAGTTCAAGCAGCGCGCGGCCGGGTTGGTGCGCCAGTACTCCTCCTTCCAGGCGCTGCCGGACCTCAACGTGAATGGTGAGTTGACGCTCGGCGAGAACATCGGCGATCTGTCGGGCGCTGCGGTGGCCTATAGCGCCTACAAGAGTTCGCTGGGCGGCGCCGAAGCCACGGTCATCGACGGCTACACCGGCGTGCAGCGCTTCTTCCTGGGCTATGCGCAGGCGTGGCGCGGCAAGTGGCGCGAAGGACTGCTGCGCGAAGTCGTGCTGACCAATCCACACTCACCAAACGAGTTTGGCGCCAATGGCGTGGTCGCCAACATGGACGAATTCTACGAAGCCTTCGGCGTGCGCGAAGGCGACCGCTTGTGGCGTCCCGCGGCCGAGCGCGTGAAAATCTGGTGACACGCCCGGTCCGGCTGGCCGCCGGTAACGCTTTGCGCTGATAATGCGGCGCCATGAGCCGTAGGACCCCGCGCTTCCCGCTGCTGGTACTGCCAGCGACGCTGCTGGCGCTCGCAGCCTGCACCCCGTTCGAATCTCTCTGGCGCAAGCCGCCGAGGCCGGGCGAGAAGTCGGCGGCGGCCGCGCCGCAGCCTGAATTACCGCTCGCGACCGCGACCCACCGGTTCGTCATCGCGCCCGACCAAGATGTCGTCGGCCGGTTGCAGGTGACCATCGCGCGTCACGAGGACACGCTGACGGACATCGCCCGGCGCTTCAATGTCGGTTACGAGGAGATCATCCGCGCCAATCCCGGCGTCGATCCCTGGCTGCCGGGCGAAGGCACGCCGGTCGTGCTGCCGACCGAGTTCGTGCTTCCGGATGCGCCGCGCGAGGGTCTGGTGCTGAATCTCGCCGCGATGCGGATCTACTACTACCCGAAACGCGAGAAGGATGCGCCGATCGAGGTGATCACCCATCCGATCGGCATCGGCAAGATCGGCTGGGTAACGCCCGAGGGCAGCACGAAAGTCGTCGCGCGCGTCAAGGACCCGGTGTGGACGCCGCCGTTGTCGGTGCGGCAGGAACACGCGAAAGACGGCGACATCCTGCCGGAAAAGGTGCCGCCCGGGCCGGACAATCCGCTCGGCCGCCACATGATGCGCCTGGGCTGGCCGAGTTACCTGATTCATGGCACGAACAAGCCCCCCGGCGTCGGCATGCGCTCGAGTCATGGCTGCATCCGGCTCTACCCGGAAGACATCGAGGGCCTGTACGAGACGGTGCTGATCGGCACACGCGTCACCGTCGTCAATCAGCCCTACCTGGTCGGCTGGCGCGGCGCGCAACTGCTGGTCCAGGCCTACGAGCCGCACGATGACGACAAGCGCGACTGGTCCAACGTGCCGAAGGCCCTGCGCAAGAATGCGGTGAAGCCACGCGCGACGCTTTGGAAGAAAGTCGCGGCGCAGTCTGCTGCGATCGACTGGGAAGCGATCACGCAGGCGGCGGCGAAACCGCGTGGCATCGCGCTGGCGGTGGGACCTGGAGCGAGCCAGGGCCTCGAGGCTGCGTTGGCGCAGGCGCCGCGGGTGCGCAATGCCCTGCCGCAGGGCGCAAACTGGGACGGCATCGAAGACCAGTACGCGGGCGAGCCGGAGTTCAAGAAGCCGGCAGTCATCGGCGAAGCTGACACGGCGACCGCCAGCCGCTGATCAGGGCCTGCCTGGGCGCGCTGCGAGCGCGCAGGTCATCGAGCCTGCAACCACCGCGAGCGCGCCGACGATACTCCACGCATTGAGGCCCTCCGGCGCCAGCAAATCCCAGCCGAGCCTGTCGACCAGCCACATCGACGCCATCGTGAATAGCGGCGCTGTCGCCAGCACTGCG
>CAYZDW010000195.1:0-3614 GCA_964477175.1 uncultured Steroidobacteraceae bacterium
AGGACGGCGGGCTCGAGTCTTCCTCGTAGCTGTCCACGGGCCAGAAGCGCGAGGAATCGGGCGTCAGGACCTCGTCCATCAGCACGACCCGGCCCTTGTGATCCAGACCGAATTCGAACTTGGTGTCGGCGATGATGATGCCGTGTGCCAGCGCGTGCTCGACCGCATGCGCGTAAAGGGCGAGCGCGATTTCGCGGATCCTGGCGGCCGCCGGGACGCCGACGATCGCAATCATCTGGTCATAACCGATGTTCTCGTCGTGCGTACCGGCCGCAGCCTTGGTCGCCGGCGTGAAAATCGGCTCTGGCAGTTTCGCGGCCTGCGCTAGCCCTTCGGGCAGCTCGATGCCGCAGATCATTCCGCTGCGCTGGTAATCCTTCCAGCCCGAGCCGGCCAGATAGCCGCGCACGACGGCCTCGACGGGCAGTGGCGTCAGGCGTTCGACGACGACGGCGCGGCGCTCGAGCATCGCGAGTTCAGCGGCATTGCCGATGTAGCGCGACAGCGACTCGCCGGTCAGGTGATTGCTGACGATGCGCTGCATGCGCCCGAACCAGAAGTTGGAGATTGCCGTGAGCACACGGCCCTTGCCGGGGATCGGGTCCGGCAGCACGACGTCGAAGGCGGAGAGTCGGTCGGTCGCGACGATCAGCAGGCGAGTGTCGTCGATCGCGTAGTTGTCGCGCACCTTGCCGCGGTGGACGAGTTGCAGGCCCGTGAGCTGGGATTCGAACAGGGGGCTCTGGTCCATGCGCAGCAGGCTCTTGATACCATGGCGCTCGCGCGCGCCCGTTCGGGGAGCGCGGATTCTTGCAGCCGCGCGTTCGGGCGGTCAAGGAAAAGGCGATGAACTGGACCGGCAAGCTGGTCGGCGCATTGCTGGGGTACATCCTGAGCCGCCGGCCCTGGGGCGTGCTGATCGGGATGGTCCTCGGCCATTTCTACGACCTTTACGCGGCGCGTGGCCTTGCAGGACCCCGCGTGGATCCGGCCGTCGTGCGCGCGACCTTCTTCCGCACGGCCTTCAGTGTCATGGGTCATGTCGCGAAATCCGATGGCCGTGTATCGGAGCAGGACATCGCCGCAGCGCGCCGTATCTTCCGCCAGTTCAATCTGGGCGAGGCCGATACCCGCGCGGCGATCGGGTGTTACACGCAGGGCAAGAGCGGTGAGTTCGATGCGGCAGCCGCGCTCGAGGAATTCCTGCGCGTTTGCCGCGGCCGCGTCGACCTGCTGCGCATGTTCCTCGAGATCCAGATGCGCGCGGCGTTGATGGGCGACGGGATGCAGGGCTCCACGCGCGCCGCACTTGTACGAGTGGCGCAGGCACTCCAGATCGGCGCCCTCGAATTCGCGCACCTCGAGACCGTCCTGCGCCTGCAGGGTTACGGCGCGGCCTATGGCTACAGCCCAGCTGGCGGTGGGTCGCGGCCCGGTGCCACGGCGGCGGGCCGCGACGCGCTCGCGGAGGCTTATGAGGTCCTCGACGTGCCGAAGACCGCCAGCGATGCCGAAGTCAAGCGTGCATACCGGCGTCTGATGAGCCAGAACCATCCCGACAAGCTGGTAGCCCGCGGTCTGCCCGAGTCCATGCTCGAGGTCGCCAAGCAGAAGACCCAGGCGATCCAGGCGGCCTACGAGCGCATCCGCGAATCGCGCGGCATGCGATAGGCTAGAGTAAGGACATGCTGGCGCCGGTCATCGCACCCTCGATCCTGTCCGCGGATTTCGCGCGTCTCGGCGCGGAGGTCGACGCCGTGCTCGCGGCAGGCGCCGACTGGATTCATTTCGACGTGATGGACAACCATTACGTGCCGAACCTGACGATCGGACCGCTGATCTGCAAGGCCCTGCGCAAGCACGGTGTGACGGCGCCGATCGACGTGCACCTGATGGTGGATCCCGTCGACCGGCTGGTCCCCGAGTTTGCCGAGGCTGGCGCGACCTGGATCAGCTTCCATCCGGAGGCGAGCCGGCATGTCGATCGCACGATCCGGCTGATCCGCGAGTCGGGCTGCCGCCCGGGTCTTGTGCTGAATCCGGCCACGCCGCTCGCCTGGCTCGATCACACGCTGGAGCAGATCGACCTGCTGCTCCTGATGTCGGTTAACCCCGGATTTGCCGGGCAACAGTTCATCGAGCCGGTGTTGGGCAAGCTCGGGGAGGCGCGCCGGCTGATTGACACGGGCGGCCGTGAAGTGCGGCTCGAGATCGACGGCGGCGTCAAGCTCGACAATATCGGTGCGATCGCGCGGGCGGGGGCCGACGCATTCGTGGCCGGCAGCGCGATTTTCGGCGCCAGGGACTACGCGGCGACGATCCGCGCGATGCGCGCGGCCATCGCGCTGAAGGCCTGAACCCGGCTACTTGGCGGCCGCGACGGCGGCCTTGGCGAATTCCGGCGCGGGCCGCGCCTTGACCTTGGGCCGCGCCCCGAACACGACGATCGTCTTGCCGCGCGCGGTCAGCATTCCCTGCTCCTCGAGCACTTTGAGCACCCGGCCCGCCATTTCGCGCGAGCAGCCGACGAGGCGCGACAGCTCCTGGCGGCTGACCTTGATCTGCATGCCCTGCGGATGGGTCATGGCGTCCGGTTCGCCGCAGAGATCCATGATCGCGTGCGCGATGCGCCCGGTGACGTCGACGAAAGCCAGGTCGCCGAGCTTGCGGTTGGTGCGGTCGAGGCGCGTCGCCAGCTGGGTCGAAAGCTCGAACACGAGGCCGGGACTTTCCGCGGCGACCTGGCGGAAGCGCGGATAGGTCATCTCCGCGAGTTCGCATTGCGAACGCGTGCGCACCCAGGCACTGCGCTGCTGGCTGTCCGAGAACAGCCCCATCTCGCCGAAGAACTGGCCCTTGTTGAGGTAGGCGAGAACCATCTCGTTGCCTTCCTCGTCCTCGATCATCACCTCGACCGATCCGCGGATGATGTAGTAGAGAACGTCCGGCAGGTCGCCGGCATGGATCAGCACGGTCTTGGACGGCACCGTACGGACCCGGCAATAGCTCAGGAAACGGTTGATCGCCGGAATGTCAGTCAGCTGCTTGACGCCGTCTTCCATGATGCTCCCCTGAAGCGGTTGCCGCGTGGCTCCGTAGCCGTAGCAGGCTTGGCCGCCGTTGTATTACAGGCCCGCCCGCGCCGCAAGACATAATAGGCGCCGGACTCAGATCCAGTAGGCCGTGCCGGTCATAATCCGGGCGGTCAGTCGCATGAGTTGCGGCACCGGCGCAGGTAACTTCTCGCTACCCGCATCATGCGCCGACTGGCCGTGGCGGATCTCGTCCGCCTTCATTTGCTCGATGATCGCGCGGCTGCGCAGGTCGTCAACCGGTAGCTTGGCGAGATGCCCTTCGAGGTGGCCCTCGACCTGCCTTTCAATCTCGGCCATGAAGCCCAGGCTGACGCGATCCCCGAACAGTCCCGCCACGGCGCCGAATGCAACCGAGCCTGCATACCAGAGTGGATTCAGCAGACTCGTGCGCGAGCCCAGCTCGTCGAGCCGGTCCCGGCACCAGGCCAGATGATCGCCTTCCTCTGCTGCCGCGCGGCGCATTGCCGCGCGAATCGATTCCGAACGCGCCGTCAGCGCCTGACCGTGATACAGGCCCTG
>CAYZDW010000196.1:0-5883 GCA_964477175.1 uncultured Steroidobacteraceae bacterium
GCGGCCGCGATCTCGGCGCGCGCCACCAGGTCAAGTTCGCCGTCGTAATAGGCCCGCAGGACTTCGTCGGACAACTTCATCGCGGTTCGTCGCCAATCAAGGACTTGCGCGCGGGCAACGGTTCAGGATAGCAGGAACCGCGCGCCCAACCGAGGATGCGCGGGGGCTGTTTCAATCGGCATCAAGAGGAGTAATCTTTGGCCGTGGACAAGCCGTAGGAGGAACCTGCCAATGCACGACGAGCTGACCACGTTGCCCGGTGTCGGGCCCGCCATCGCGGCGGATCTCCGGCACCTCGGCATTCACTCGATCCGGGACCTCGCCGAATCAAACCCGGAACAGCTCTACGCCAGACTCCGCAATATCACAGGCCACGAACAGGAGCCCTGCCTGCTCTATACGTTCCGCTGCGCGACCTATGCTGCGCGCACGCCCGAGCCGCAGCAGGAACTGTTGAAGTGGTGGAACTGGAAAGACCGACGCCTCGAGGACTGATACGCTGACAGGTCCGGGGCCGTCACCCCGGACCTGCCGCTGCACTCAATCGTCGCCGGACGGTGAGTTCGCGTTCCTGTAGACCGCGATCAACTCCAGGTCAGCGTCCCTGACCAAGCCGACATTCGGGCAATAGGTCTTCAGGGATTCCTGGCCCGGCTCCAGCGGACTGGTCTCGGTGATCTCGACGCAGTTCTGGAACTCACCCGCCGGTACCTCGACTTCGAAGCCCATCGACGTGTGCTCGCCGCGATCCTGCGCGTTGGGCGCGACTTCCTGGTAGTAGCGCGACCCGAGCAGGAAAGCGCGATCCGGCAACAGGATGCCGGGCCGCGCGCCGTCACGGCCGGCCAGCCAGGAATCAGGCAGCGGATTCCCATCGCCATCCTCCACGTCCTCGCCGAAGTAATAGACGTCGTTCATCGGCTCGCAGGACGCGACGAAGTTGCGCGAGATTTCCTCGACCTCGCCGTCGGCGGTCTCGTACTCCTCCATGACGCGCGTGCGCACGATGCGCATCTTGCTGTTGTCGAAGAACTTGATCACGCGGGTGTCCGGCAGCACCGTGATCCAGAGCTTTACGAGTTCATCGCAGTCGCCTTCGTCGACGCAGCGTTCATTGCTGAGGTAGAGCTGCCTATTGGGATTGAGACGGAGATAAGAGTTGCCGCCCTGCGTCTTGAAATTGCAGGCGGCGATAGGGAACTGGTCGGTGAAGCCGTCTCCATTGGCAGATGCGCCGGCCAGTGGGGCCAGCGCGGCGAGCAACAGGACAGCGGGTCGGTTCAGGGCTGACATGGGGCGCTCCTCTTCTCTTGTGCAATGCGGTTCTTGCCTGTAATTGGACGTCCGGCACGAAACAATCCTTCGCCCCGAAGGATTCGCCGCCGGCTGGCGTCCAATCGGACAATGGCTGACCTGGTTCATGTCGACCGGGCCGTGGCCCGCCGGATCCTGGCCGGCGACGAGGCCGCTTTCCGGGAGTTGTTCGACCGCTTCTTCCCGCGGTTGTACCGCTTCGCGCTGGCGCGGCTCGACGGCGACCGGGAGACCGCGCGCGACGTCGTGCAGCAGACGTTCTGCAACGCGATCGAGCGCCTGGACAGCTATCGCGGCGAGGCGGCGCTCTATACCTGGTTCTGCCAGATCTGTCGCAATGCGATCGCGGACCACTATCGCAGGCAACAGCGGGGCGCAGAGCGAGTCGTGCTGCTGGAAGACCAGCCGAACGTGCGCGCGATCCTCGAGGCCCTCGCGGCGCCTGCTTCCGACGAGCCGGACACCGGCGTCTGGCGGCAACAGGTCCACCGTGTCGTCGAGGCGACACTGGATGCGCTGCCGGGGCATTACGGCGAGGTGCTCGAGTGGAAGTACCTGGATGGACATTCGGTCGAGGAAATCGCGCGACGCCTCGAGTTGGGCCCCAAAGCGGTGGAATCGCTGTTGCCGAGAGCCCGGGTCGCGTTTCGCGCCGCAATCACGGATCTGGCGGGCGCGTCGGATGAGTTGACTGGATCGCTGGGCCGGAGCCCGGGGTAGGAATATGGAACACGAACCGCAGGATCGTCAGGATGGGCCCGACCTGGTCGCTTCGCTCATTCGCGCGGCTGGCCGGCGCACGGAGCCCCCGGAGGAGGCGTACCGCCAGGTGCTCAGTGCGGCCACCGCAGCGTTTCGCGAAAAGACCGCGAAGCGCCGGGAACGCACGTGGCTGATATCGGCCGCGGCTGCGGGCGTTGCCGCGTTCGCGATTGCCCTGATGCTGCAGTGGAACCCGACCGCCACCGCGCCGCCGCCGGTCGCAACGGTGGTGCGCGTCATCGGTACCGTGGAACTCGGGGTCGATGGCGGCTGGAAGCCGATGACCGAGTCGGGTGGCGTGCTCGCGGAAGGCGTGAGGCTCCGCACACTGGCCGGCGGCAGCGTGGCGCTCGCGCTCGACGGTGGTGCGTCACTGCGCCTTGCCGCCGCGACCGAAGTGCTGATGGAGGGGCCACGGCGGGTCCTGCTGCGGTCCGGCACGCTCTACCTGGACAATCGCGGCAGCGTCGGTACCGGATACCAGATCGAGACTCCTGCCGGTACCGCGCGCGACATCGGCACGCAGTTCGAGCTGCACGTCGCCGGTGGAAGCTTGCGGCTGCGCGTACGCGAGGGGCGCGTGGAAATCGACCGGGCCGGGCAGCTCCTGACCGGCTCGGCGGGCGAGCAACTCGAGATCGACGTGCTGGGCGGCGTCACGCGCTCCCTGATTTCGTCCACGGACATGGCCTGGCAATGGGTCGAGACGACCGCCCCGGCGCCGGATATCGACGGCCAGCCCGCGACCGTATTGCTGGCATGGGTCGCGCGCGAGACCGGGCGGCAGTTGCGCTATGAATCCCCGGCCGTCGAGGTGCGCGCGGCCAACGTGATCCTGCACGGCAACATCCGCCATCTCGCACCGCTGGCGGCGCTCGACGTCATGCTGGCGACGACCGACCTCGAATACGCGCTCGCCGGCGATACAATGGAAATCCGCACCCGCACCGAGCTATAGCTCCGGCCGTGAAAAAACTGGCGCTGCTGCTGGCCTGCCTGGCAGGCGACGCCGAAGCTGCGGCGTACCAGGGTCTGACGGTCGCAGGCGCTCGAGGAACTGCGCGCGCTTGGCGTGTCGCTCTTCTACAGCAGCGACCTCGTGAAGCCCTGGATGCGCGTCGAGCGCGAACCGGCGGCCACCGAGCCGCGTGCCTTGCTCGTCGAGATCCTGGCACCGCATCGCATCGCCGTCACGGACGGCCCCGATGGTTCGCTGATGCTGGTGCGCGAGGTCCAGCGCACCCCGCGGCATGCGGTGCCGGGAGCGCCGCACCGGCCGGCGCTGACACCTCTCGAAATCATCGTCGTCAGCGTGAGTCACTACCTGTTCGGCGGCGAATCACCGCTGTCGTCCGCAGTATTCAGTGCCGAGGACCTGGAGATGCTGCCCGATATCGGCGAAGACCCGTTGCGCGCCGTGTCGCGCCTGCCGGGTGTCGCGCGCCAGGACTTCTCGAGCCGCGTCCACCTGCGCGGCGGCACCGACGAAGAAACGCTCGTGCGCTTCGACGACCTGCGGCTGTACGACCCGTTCCACTTCAAGGATTTCTACGGCATCTTCAGCGCGATCGATCCAAGCATCGTCAGCGACATCCGCGTCTACACGGGTGGCTTCCCCGTGACTTTCGGCGATCGCAGCAGCGGCGTCGTGGAGGTCGCGCCACGCCTGCCGGGACGGCAGTTCCATGGCCAGGCCGTGCTCAGCCTGTTCACCGCCGGGGTCTCGGTCGACGGCTCCTTCAGCGATGGGACCGGTGACTGGGCCGTGGCCGCGCGGCGCAGCAACATGAGCGTGTTTTTCGACCTCGCGAGTTCGAGCTTCGGCGAGCCGGACTACCACGACCTGTTTGCGCATGTCGGCCGCCGCATCAATGACAAGCTCGCGATATCCGCCAACGTACTTACCTTCGTCGACCAGATTCAGGCCTTCGACGCCGACCAGGAGGAGGAAGCCGTCGCCGAGTACAGCGACGCCTACTATTGGTTGCGCCTGGACCTGGGCGCGCCCGACGAAATCGGCGGCCGGGTGCTCATCGCGCGCACCGATCTCGACAGCGAGCGTTCCGGCAGCACGGAACTTCCCGGCATCGCGAGCGGCTCGCTGGAAGATGAACGCGACTTCAGGATCAACTCGATCCAGGCCGATGGCTGGTGGCGGCCAGGCGCACGCTCGGTGCTGCAGGTCGGTGCCGAGTGGCGGCAGCAGAGCGGGATCTACCGCTACACGGATAACGTCGATTTCGAACTGCTGTTCCTGACGCCGGGCGCGCCCACGACGCCGTCACGCTCGCGTTCGATCCGGGTGCGACCTTCCGGCCACCAGGCCGGCGCTTACGTGAATTGGCGTTTCGAACCTGCCGCGACACTGACCGCGGATCTCGGACTTCGCTGGGACCGTGAGACGCTCGCCGAGCAAGACGGATCGCAGGTGAGCCCGCGCGCGGTGCTGATGTGGCGCCTCACCGAGGACACGCGGCTGCGTCTTTCCTGGGGCCGTTATTTCCAGGCCCAGGGCATCAACGAACTACAGGTGTCGGACGGCGAGCAGCTTTACTTTCCGGCACAGCGGGCGACGCACATGGTCGCGAGCATCGAGCACGAGCTGACGCCGGCGCTGAAGCTGCGCGCGGAGGCCTATCGCAAGGAGTACGACGATCCGCTGCCGCGCTACGAAGTCCTGATGAACACATTGATCGTACTGCCGGAGCTGAAGCCCGACCGCATCCTGATCGCGCCGGACTCCGCGCGGGCGGAAGGCGCCGAGATCTCGCTGAATTACGATGCCGGGAGCCTTTCCGGCTGGCTCAGTTTCAGCTGGTCGCAAGTCTACGACCGCGTGGATGGCGAGAAGCTGCGCAGGAACTGGGACCAGCGGCATTACGCCAGCGGCGGCCTGAGCTGGCGCGGCGCCAGCTGGGAGGCATCCGTTGCGGCCATCTGGCATACAGGCTGGCGGACGACCGAGCTCGAACTCGCAACGCTCGAGCCCTTCCCGCTGGTCACGGTCGGCACGCGCAATGCATTGCGCCTCTCCGACTTTGCCAGCATCGACCTGCGCATCGCGCGGCGCTTCGACCTGGAATCGGCCGGCGAGCTGACGGCCTTCGTCGAGGTCAACAACCTGGTCAAGCGCAGCAATGAATGCTGCGTCGAGTATCAGATCGAGGACGACGTCGATCCCGCCATTCTCGATGTCGAGATTCAGGATTCGCTGCCGCTGATACCTTCAGTCGGCTTCGTCTGGAAGTTCTGAAAAAAAGCCCCCTTGCGGGGGCCTTGATTTCCATCCAATGGATGCGGATCACGAAGCGGCGGGTTCCATCGCGTGCTCTGCGGCCGGAGCCGGCGCCTTGTCCGAGTTCCAGATGTCGCGGAACAGCATCCACTTTCCGTCCACCTTCTTGATGACCGACACGTAATTGCCGGAGTCAACCGTTGCGCCGGAGGCGTCGGTGACCGTAAAGCTCCCGCGGTCCCAGGCGAGGTCCGGGGTCACGCCCATGTCCGAACTGGCGATGTTCATCGTCATTCCGGCAGCCTTCGCAGCGGCGCTGTCGCTCGCGATGAAGTTGCGAATTGCCTCACGTCCCACCAGTGCCGGCACGCCCGGCGGCATGACCACGCCGTCGTCCGAATACAGGTTGGCTACGCCGTCCGCGTCGCCAGCGTTGTAAGCGGCGACCCAGGACTGGTTGAGTTGTCCGACCTCGGCTGCGTCAGCGGTCGAGTCATACGCGGCCGGCTTGCAGGCGGCGAGTGCGAGCACACCCACCGCCGCAATTGCGGCTGTCTTCAGGATATTCACGA
>CAYZDW010000197.1:0-8273 GCA_964477175.1 uncultured Steroidobacteraceae bacterium
CGGGTCGTGACAGCAATCGCGCTGCTGCCACTTGTTTTGCCCGTGCCCGGCCTGGTCCGCGGATCGCGCCGGACCTTGCAGTGGTCACCACTGACGCTGGCACCGGCGCTCGCGCGCGCGCTGACCGAGTTATTGGTCAACACGCCGGCCCGGATACCCGTAACGCTTTCGCTGGCCCTGATACTGGCGTCGTTCGCGGCGGTCGTCGCCGCGTTGCGCGTCAGTCCGCGCGTTTGAAATTCATTGATTGCGTTCGAGCACCTGCCGCACGAAGGGCACGGTCAGGCGCCGCTGCGCCGCCAGGGCCTCGGTATCGAGTTCGTCCAGCAGCCGGCACAGTGCTGCGAAGTCGCGCGGCGCCCTGCGTGTCAGGTACGCGAGCGTCTCGTCCGGCAATTCAAGACCGCGGTGTGCGGCACGCCGTTGCAGCGCGGGGCCCTGGTCGCGTTCCGCGAGCGGCTGCAGCCGGTGCACGACACAGGCCGACAATCGCGAGGCGAGGTCCGGCAATCCGAACGGGACCGCGGCCGGCGGCAATTCCGCCGAGCAGATCAGCCGTCCGCCCAGATCCAGGAGTTCGTTGTAGAGCGTGAACAACGCTTGCTCCCAGTCGGGCATGCCCGCGATCGTGTCGACATCGTCGAGCGCGACGAGGTCGAGCCGCTCGAATCCGGCGAGCACGCCAGGGACCAGGTCTGTCGCCGCAGCCAGCGGCAAGTAGCCGGATGTCAGGCCGCGCTGTCCGGCCAGGGCGCAACTGGCCTGCAGCAGATGCGTCTTGCCGACCCCGGGCGGCCCGAGCAGCCACAGCGGCGACTGGCGCGCGTCATGCACGAGCTGCGTGAGGCCGGCCACGGCTGCGCCGTTCGCTCCTTCGTGGAATGTCTCGAAGCGCAGTGAAACCCCGAGCTGGACACCCAGTGGCAGCTGCCGCACGCGGTCACACGGCGGCGCGGCGCGCGCGGCTGACCGCGATCGCCTTGCGCACGTAGGTCACGACGTAATCGACGCCGCTGACGACGGTGGTCACGAGGACCAGGGCGCCCAGCACGACGACCAGCCATTCCGGCACGCCGGGATATGCGGCGCGTCCGACCACCGCGATCACGAACAGCAGCTGGACGAGCGTATTGAGCTTGCTCGGCATCGTCGGGCGGCCTTCCAGCGGTCCGAACTGAGTCTTGTACACCCAGGCCCCGACCCCGATGATGACGTCGCGTGCGACCGCGACGGCGGCAAGCCACACCGGCACCAGCCCGAGCCAGGTCAGCGTGATGAATACGCTGACCAGCAGCAGCTTGTCCGCCAGCGGGTCGAGCACCTTGCCGAGTTCGGTGGCCCAGTTGAATGTCTTCGCGAGATAACCGTCAAGGATGTCCGACAAGCCGGCGATGCCAAAGAGGATCAGCGTCGCTCCATACTGGCCTTCGGCGAGCAGCCAGACGATCGGCACCGCGAGCGCCATGCGCAGCAGGCAGATCACGTTCGGCACTGTTGTCAGGCTCATGGCGACAGCGCGAAAATCATCCGCGACTCGTCGACAGCCTGCAGCCGGCCTTCACGCCGGATCGCCTGGCGCAGCGCTTCCTGGTCGCCACGGACCGTCAGCGCGAATGAAACAGCGTCCGGTGTCACCTCGTCCACCGCGACGCCGCGCACGAGCGGCAGGCGCGCCACTGCACGCAGCGCCGCCGCATAGGCTTCGAGCGTGTCGATTCCCGTGACCGTGACGAGCTGCTCGATGCGCTGGCCGGCATTGCTCGAGGCGTAAACGCTCGCGTACCGGTCGGCGGCCAGCTCCGGGCCGGACTCGAGATCGCCGGCTGTTTGCGCCGACAGGCCGGCCGCCGAAAACGTCCACTCGACCGCCGCATGGCCGGACGCCGCGACCGTCGCGCGGCCGATCAACACGCCGTCCGCGCCATAGCGTCGTGCCGCGGCCGCGAGCGATTCATGATCGCCAGACCAGGCCTGTTGCAATCCGCGGCCGAGATCGTCGCCGGACCCCGGCCAGACCAGCGGAATGCCGCGGCGCGCGGCAGCCCTCTCGACACGCTGCTTCTCATCGCCGCCGGCGGAGGACCCGACCAGGCTGCGCCGCCCACCACCACGGTCGATCGCGAGCCACACCAGCGTCAGCGGCCGGTCCGGTCCCCAGAATGGCAGGCCGGCGGTGTCGATTGCATTCTCGATCGTCGAACCGTCGAAGGTCACTGCCAGCTGGCCGCCGGTGGCGCGACGAAAACTAACGACATGCCTGCCGGCCTGTGCGACGAGCGGCGCCAGGCTCTCGAGTTCGGCGGCATCGCGACGGCCGGTCGCGCGGATCAGGATGTCGCGCATCGCTTCGCGGAATGCGGCTTGTTGCGCGGGCTCGCCCTGGCCGGCGACCGGGACTGTCACCGAATACATGTCGCCGAGCGATGCCGCAGAGGCCAGCGGCGCGAGCACGGCGAGAGCCAGTGCAGCGAACCAACGTCGTGTCCGGTTCATCATTACAATAGTACACCGCCCGGCACACGGGCCCGGCCTTACAGAGCCCGATCCGGACCGATGACGCTACGCCCTCCGCTGACTTACCGTGACGCGGGCGTCGACATCGATGCCGGCGAGGCGCTGGTCGAACGCATCAAGCCGCAGGTCGCGCGCACGCATCGGCCGGAGGTGCTCGCGGGCGTCGGGGGTTTCGGCGCGATGATCGAGCTGCCCGCCGGGCGCTGGCGGCAGCCGGTGCTCGTGGCCGGCACCGACGGCGTCGGTACCAAGCTGCGGCTCGCGATCGACAGCGGCCGGCACGATGGCGTCGGCCGGGACCTCGTCGCCATGTGCGCGAACGATGTCGTGGTCCAGGGCGCCGAACCGCTGTTCTTCCTCGATTACTACGCGACCGGCCGATTATCGGTCGAGGTCGCCGCGCGGGTCGTCGCCGGCATCGCCGACGGCTGCCTGCAGGCAGGCTGCGCGCTGGTCGGCGGCGAGACCGCGGAGATGCCCGGCATGTACCAGGGTGAGGATTACGATCTCGCCGGCTTCTGCGTCGGTGTCGTCGAGAAGGAACGCATCGTCGACGGCGCGCGCACCCGTGCCGGTGATGCGGTGATCGGCCTCGCTTCGTCGGGGCCGCATTCCAACGGTTACTCGCTGATCCGCCGGCTCATCGCGGACACCGGGGCCGACGCCGATACGCGGATCGGCGCTGCGCGGCTTCTCGACCTGTTGATGGAGCCGACGCGCATCTACGTGAAATCGGTGCTACGGCTGCTGGGGTCGGTCGATGTCCACGCCATTGCGCACATCACCGGTGGCGGCCTCACGGAGAACATCCCGCGGGTGCTGCCGCAGGGTCTTGGAGTGCGCCTGGACCCGCGCGCATGGCGACGCTCCCCGGTCTGGGACTGGATTCAGCAAAGCGGTGCGATCGCCGACGCCGAAATGCACCGGACCTTTAATTGCGGTATCGGCATGGTCGTGATCGTGCTGGCGAAGGACGCCGACGCGGCCGTCGCACTGATGGACTCCTGCGGTGAACAGGCCACGGTCATCGGCGAGGTCGGTCCGGGCGAGGGCGTGCGGATCGGATGATGGAACACACGCTGCCATTCGCCGTGCTGATTTCCGGGCGCGGCTCCAACATGCTTGCGCTGGCGCAGGCCGTAGCCGAGCGGCGGATCGCGGGGCGGGTGGCGGTCGTGATCAGCGACCTGCCGAGTGCCGCGGGCCTTGCCGAAGCGCGGCGCCGCGGCCTCGCCACCGAGGTCGTCGAACCCGGGCGCGAGACCGACCGCGCGGCCTTCGGCCGCAGGCTGACCGGGATTCTCGAGCAAAGCGGCGCCGAACTCGTCGCGCTCGCGGGATTCATGCGCATCCTCGACGCTGGATTCGTGCGTCACTGGCAGGGCCGGCTGTTGAACATCCATCCCTCGCTGCTGCCGGCCCACCGCGGACTCAATACCCACCGCCGGGTCCTCGAGGCCGGCGACCCGCTGCACGGATGCACCGTCCATTTCGTGAGCGAGGAACTCGACGCGGGTCCCGCGGTCATCCAGGGACGGCTCGCCGTGAATCCAGGCGACACCGAGGAGTCGCTTTCAGCGCGCGTTCAGCAGCTCGAGCACATAATTTATCCGCGCGCGGTAGGCTGGTTCGCCAACGGGCGCCTGCGGTGGAAGATTGACACGGCCCTGCTCGACGGCCGACCACTCGTGGAACCTGTCATCGAGGATGGACAATGAAGGCTTTCGCGATCGTGATTCTGGCGGCACTCCTCGCGGCCAACGCGGATTCCGTTCGCGCGGACGAGGCGCAGTTGTCGCCATTCGTTGCGGAATACGATGTCAAGTACGGCAGCATGTCGGTCGGCACCAGCCGCACCGAGCTCACCCGCACCGCCGCGCCGGATCAATGGGTCATCGAGTCGCGCTCGCATGCGAGCGGCCTTGCGAAGCTGATCTATGGCACGCTCATCTTTCGTTCGACCTTTCAGCTCGATGGCGCCGACGTGCGTCCGCTCAGCTACCGCTCCGACGACGGCACGCGGGGTTCGGCCCGAGACGTGGCTCTTGAGTTCGACTGGCAGTCGGGTCGCATGAAGGGCCGCGCCGAGGGTGCCGACGTCGACGTCGCGGTCGAATCCGGTCTGCAGGACGCCGCCTCGCTGCTGGCGTCGATGCAGGTCCAGCTGCAGCGCGGCGCCACGCCTGGAACGATTGCGATGATCGAGAAAGACCGTATCAAGCACTACCGCTACACGTTGCTGCGCAGCGAGCGGCTGACGACCGCGCTCGGGGTCCTCGACACGGTCGTCTACCGCAGCGCCCGTGATGGCAGCCGCCGCGAGACCCTGACGTGGTATGCGCCGGCGCTCGACTACCTGACCGTGCAGGTCGAGCAGCGTAAAGACGGCAAGCGGCTCCTCCAGACCTACATCAGGCGCTACCAGCCGGGAACCTGAACTGGCCGCGGGCAGTTCAGGTGCGCGGCAGGGTCACGCCGGTTTGCCCCTGATACTTCCCTCCGCGATCACGGTAGGAAGTCTGGCAGACCTCGTCGGACTCGAAAAAGAGCATCTGCGCCACGCCCTCGTTCGCATAGATCCTGGCGGGCAGCGGCGTCGTGTTGGAAAACTCGAGCGTCACATGACCCTCCCATTCGGGTTCGAGCGGTGTGACATTCACGATGATCCCGCAGCGCGCATAGGTGCTCTTGCCGAGGCAAATCACCATCGTGCTGCGCGGGATCCGGAAATACTCGACGGTCCGCGCGAGCGCGAAGGAATTCGGCGGGACGATACAAACATCCGCACTCAAATCAATGAAACTGTTCACGTCGAATTGCTTGGGGTCGACGATTGTCGAGTTGATGTTGGTAAAGATCTTGAACTCGCCCGCGCAGCGCACGTCATAGCCGTAACTCGACGTCCCGTAGGATACGATCTTCCGGCCGTCGACGGCGCGGACCTGTTCGGCCGCGAACGGCTCGATCATCCCCTGCGCCGCCATGCGCCGGATCCAGCGATCTGACTTGATGCTCATCACTCGTCCTCGATACTGATCGCCGGCATCGTCACGGCGCCCTGCCTCGCGCTCGCCGCCAGCATTCCGGCTGCGCGCCGGGCTATCGCGTGAAAGATGCCCGCTGCCGGCGACTCCGGATCGGCGATGACGGTCGGCGTGCCCCCGTCGACCAGTTCGCGAATGCGCGCGTCGAGCGGCAGCTGGCCGAGCAGCGTGGTGTCGTAGCGCCGGGCGAGTTCGGCACCGCCGCCCGTATCGAAGATGTGCGACTCGTGGCCGCAGGCCGGACAGCGGTGGATGCCCATGTTCTCGACGATGCCGAGCACCGGCACGCCGACCTTGCGGAACATCTGCAGGCCCTTGCGCGCGTCCAGCAAAGCGATTTCCTGGGGCGTCGTGACGATGACCGCGCCGCTGACCGGCACGCGTTGCGTCAGCGTCAGCTGGATATCGCCGGTGCCCGGCGGCATGTCGACGACCAGGTAGTCGAGCGCGCCCCATCTCGTGTCGGAGAGCATTTGCGCCAGGGCCTGCGTGACCATGGGGCCGCGCCAGGCCATCGGCTGGTCGGAATCGATCAGGAATCCGATCGACATGACCGGGATCCCGTGGCCGCGCGGCGGATTGAAAGTCTTGCCGTCGGTCGTGGTCGGGCGCTCGCCCGCGAGACCCATCATGCGGGGCTGGCTGGGACCGTAGATGTCCGCGTCTAGCAGGCCGGTGCGCGCGCCCTGGGCGGCCAGTGCCAGCGCGAGATTCGCTGCCACGGTCGACTTGCCGACGCCGCCCTTGCCGGAAGCGATGGCAATCACGTTCCCGACCTCCGCCAGCGGCCGCAATCGCGGGTCGGCGACGAATGCCGGTATCTCCGAACGCAGCTCGATCGCGAACGGTTCCGGGATGCCGGAGGCCGCGGCATGGCCCGCGAGCGCCGCCTCGAACTCGCGGCGATATCCTTCCACGGGGAAGCCGAGCACGATCCTCGCCACGAGCCCGCCCGGCGTCGAGTCGACCGACTCGAGCGCGCCGGCAGCGGCAAGCGTCAGGCCGGTGTTCGGCTCGACATACTGTTCCAGCGCGGCTCGCAGGCGGCTCTCGGGGCCGGAGGGCATCGGGAAGGTTCCGGATCGGGGGCCGGCATTGTAGCCCAGGAGCCGATCCGCAAATGGGTCCTGCGGAGGGTATGGCATACTTTCCGCTTGCCAGATTGGTCCCAACAGCAGCCGGGGTCGGATGGGATTCTTCAGTGCGTATCGCGCGGATCGCCTGATCGCCGAGGTGCGTGAGAGCGGCGACCCGGACAGCCCGAGGGCGAAGCAGGCGCTCGCCAGACTGCAAGGGCTGGGCGTCACCGCCGTCAAGCCCATCGTCGACGCGCTGTCCACGGCCGACAAGCGCGAGACCCTGGCGTTCGTCGAGGCGCTGTCCGGCCTGGTCGACAACAAGTCGTTTCCGCTGCTGGCCCGTGCGCTCGCCGAAGAAAATCCGCGCGCCGTCGCCGGCGTCGCCTGGGCGCTCTCCAGTTCACGCGCGTACTCGCCATCGTTGCTGCTCGAGCTGCTGAGTGAGCCGGGCGTTTCGCGACCGGCCGTGCTCGACGTCATCGCCGCGCACAAATCCCGCTTCCAGCTCCGCGACCTGCTGAACGCGGCCTACCTGCAGGATCCGAACGAAAAGGCGGCCCTGTTCCGCATCGCCGGCGATATCGTCGACGACAGTTCCGTTGACGAACTGGTCGCGCGTGTCGAGGGCAAGGATCCGATCGCCCGCATGCACATCATCGCGCTGCTCGCCCGATTCAACACCTCGAAGGTCCACAAGGCGTTGCAGTCAACGCTCAAGGACCCGAACAAGATGGTGCGTTCGGCGGCGCTGCAGGCGATCGCGAGCATGGACGGTCCGGTCGATCCCGCGCAGGTCGCCCCACTGCTCCGCGATCCAGAACTCGATGTCCAGAACCGCGCGGTCGACCTGCTGTGCCGCAGCAAGCACCCGGAAACCGTGCGCCATCTGGTCGAAGTGCTGAAGGACGAGTCCGAGTACGCCCGTCGCGCCGCCGTCGAGGTGCTGAATGTCGTCGGCGATGAGAGCTCGGTGCGATTCCTGCTGCAGGCCATCAAGGACGCCGACTGGTGGGTGCGCAGCCGCGCGGCGGACGCGCTCGGCAAGATCGGCGGTCCGCAGGTCATCAGTGCCGCCCTCGCGCTGGTTTCCGACCGCGACGAGGAGGTCCGCCGTACCGCGGTCGAGATCCTCAACCAGACCAAGGACGAGCGCGCCGTCAGCCACCTGCTCGCAGCCACCAAGGACTCCGACTGGTGGGTCAGCGAGCGGGCCGTCGATGCCCTGGGCGCGATCGGCAGCCGCAACGCCGTGCCGCGGCTCATTGAAATGATGCAGGCGAATCCGAAATCGGTGCCGACGGTCGTTCGGGCACTTGGCAAGATCGGGGACAACGCCGCGACCGACACCGTGATGCGCGCGCTGGATCGCCCGGAGACCGACATCCGCATCGAGGCGCTGGCCGCGCTCGTGCGCCTTGCGGACGATCGCACCGTCGATCCGGTCCGCGCCCGCATCGCGCCGCTGATCTCGGCGGCCGACCAGTCGGTGGCCGGCGCCGCGCAGCGCTCGCTGTCGGAACTCGAGGCGCGTTTCGGCGGCACCACGCTCGCCGGCGTCTCGGCGACCGGTCCCGGCGCGCCGGCCCGCCCGGGCGCTGATGTCGCGCGGACGATGCTGATCGAATCGGCCGACGTC
>CAYZDW010000198.1:0-18159 GCA_964477175.1 uncultured Steroidobacteraceae bacterium
CATGAGCAGGCTCAAATTCGACAAGAAGATCGTGAAGTACCGCGTGCAGAAGCCCGAAGCGGAGAAAGCCGTGGCGGGCCAGGCGCGCGAGGGCAAGGCCCGCAAAGACGGCGGCGGCAAGGTCGTGTGGATGCACGAGAAGCTCGAGCGCCCCGAGGTGCTGATCGGCTCGACCTACAAGATCAAGACGCCGATCTCCGACCATGCGATGTATCTGACGATTAACGACATCATGCTGAATGAGGGCACCGAGCACGAGCATCGCCGGCCGTTCGAGATCTTCATCAACTCTAAGAATCTCGACCATTTTCAGTGGATCGTCGCGCTGACCCGGATCATCTCGGCCGTGTTCAGGAAGGGTGGCGACGTTGTGTTCCTGACCGAAGAGCTCAAGGCGGTCTTCGACCCGCGCGGCGGCTACTGGCAGCCCGGTGGCAAGTTCAAGCCGTCGATCGTCGCCGAGATCGGCTACGTCGTGGAACGGCACCTGCAGTCGATCGGTCTGATGAAGGTGCCCGAGATGGATGCCGCGCGCCTGCAGCTGATCGAAGCCAAGCGCAGCGAATGGGAGCAGCGCAACCGCCAGCAGGACGCGTTCGCCAAGACCAGCTACCCGGAAGGCGCGCAACTGTGCGTGAAGTGCAACACGGCGGCGGTCGTCATGATGGACGGTTGCATGACCTGCCTGGCCTGCGGCGAGTCGAAGTGCGGCTAGGCGGGGTGATTTTGATCCACGCGCTTGCCGGGTCCCCGCCCGGCGGCCCCTGACATCAGGGGCTGCGCGTGTACTCCCAGGCGGCCTTCGGGCCGCCTTTTTTCCGGCGGCTCCGGGGAGGCATGATGCGGATGCTGGTGGTGCTCGCGGCGGCGGCCTCTGCAGCCTGCGCGACGCAACGCATCTATCCCGTTGCGCTGCCACCCGGCGAGCGCGCGATCGTGCGTGCCGACCCGGCGTTCTCTGCCGGGCTGCCGGTGCAACTGCGGCTGCGGCAGGTCGGGGACCGCAAGGTCGCGCTGCACGCGAGCGCGATCGAGCTCCCGCCCGGCCGGCATTCCCTGCTGGTGGATTGCCGCGTGCTGGAGAGCGGCGTTACGCGTCGTTTCGTGGTCGAGGCCGAACTCGAGGCGGGCGGCGAGTATCGCCTCGTGGCGCGCGCGTCGACGCGAAATTGTGATGCGGTCGAACTGCTCGCGCGCTGAGGGGCGATTGCAGCCAAGCGGCGCTATACTCTCGCGCCGAATGGGCCATGCGTTGTTCAAATCGATATTGTTCGCGGCGCTTCTGGCGCTGCCCGCGTTCGCGGACTCGGTCGCCGAGCGTGCCGCACCGGTGGGCGTGCTGCTGCCGGCCGATCGCGTGATCGTGCGCAAAGCCGAGCGCCGCATGGAACTCCTGCGCGAGGGCCGCACGATTGCGAGCTACAGGGTCTCGCTGGGCCTCAATCCCAGCGGCCACAAACAGCGCGAGGGCGACTTCCGGACCCCGGAGGGCAGCTACCGGCTGACGCGACGCAACGCGCGCAGCGAGTTCTTCCTGTCAGTGCAGCTCTCCTATCCGGAGGCCGCCGACGCCGTGCTCGCGCGTCGCAACGGCTGGTCGCCCGGCGGACTCATCATGGTGCACGGCCTGCCGAACATCCCGAAGTACCCGCGCGAACGCTATCTCAACACCGACTGGACCGACGGCTGCATTGCGTTGTCCAATGAGGACATGCTCGATTTCTGGTTGCTGACCGGGCCCGACACGTCGATCGAGATCCGCCCGTGAACAATGACGCGGACCAGAACCTGGACGCCGTGGTCCATGCCCGTGTCTCGCCCAAGGGCGTGCTCGAGAACCTGTCGCAGCAGGAGGTCGACAAGCTGCTGGACCGTGGCCAGGGCGGCCTCTACCCGCTGTTCCGGCGCTGCGCGCTCGCGGTGCTGAATTCGGGCACGATGATCGACGACGCGCGGGTGATCTTCGAGGCGTATCGAGATTTCGAGCTGCGCATCGTGCGCGAGCCCTGGGGCATCAAGCTCGAGATGCACCATGCGCCGGGCAGCGCGTTCGTGGACGGCGAGATGATCCGCGGCGTCAAGGAACACCTGTTCGCCGTGCTGCGCGACATCGTCTACACGCACAACGAGATCGTCGCGCGTTTCGACTTGGGCGACCCCGCGAGCGTCACGAACGCGATCTTCTGCATCCTGCGAAACGCCCGCGCCTTCGATTACAAGGGCCGGCCGGATCTCGTGGTCTGCTGGGGCGGCCACTCGATTCCGCGCGAGGAATACGACTACACCAAGAAGGTCGGCTACGAGCTCGGCCTGCGCGGCCTGTCGGTCTGCACGGGCTGTGGGCCCGGCGCGATGAAGGGGCCGATGAAGGGCGCGACGATCGGCCACTCGAAGCAGCGCATCCGCGATGGGCGCTACGTCGGCGTCACCGAGCCCGGCATCATCGCCGCCGAGCCGCCAAACCCGATCGTCAACCAACTGGTAATCATGCCGGACATCGAAAAGCGCCTGGAGGCCTTCGTCCGGCTCGGCCACGGAATCATCGTGTTCCCGGGCGGCGCCGGCACGGCGGAGGAAATCCTCTACCTGCTCGGAATCCTGCTGGACCCGGCCAATGCGGGTCAGCCGCTGCCGCTCGTGTTCACGGGGCCGCGCGAGAGCGCCGCCTACTTCGAGCAGCTCGACCGCTTCATCGCGGTCACGCTGGGCCCCGAGGCGCAGAAGCGCTACCGCATCATCATCGGCGACCCGCCCGAGGTCGCGCGCGAGATGCAGCGCGGCTTCGACGCGGTGCGCCGCTCGCGGCGCCGCGCCGGGGACGCCTACAACTTCAACTGGCTGCTCCGGATTCCGCCGGCGTTCCAGCAGCCATTCGAGGTCAGCCACCGTTCGATGGCGGCGCTCACCCTTTCGATGGACCTGCCGGCGCACGAGCGCGCCGCGAACCTGCGGCGCGCCTTTTCGGGCATCGTCGCGGGCAACGTGAAGGAGCACGGCATCCGGCTCATCGAGGAGCAGGGGCCATTCGAGATCCACGCTGACCGGCAGATCGCCAGGCCGCTCGACGAGCTTTTGCGGGCATTCGTCACGCAGCGGCGCATGAAACTCGTGGGCGAATACCGCCCGAGTTACCGTATCGCCTGAATGCGCCGCGTCGCCGGGTTTCCCGCCCCGCGACATGTGACCCAGTTCCTGTTTCGGTCGCTGGGCCCCGCGTAACTTGCATGGCATGGCGCGTCATCAGGTTTCCGGACTGTGACCGAGATCAAGCTGTCTGCCAGTGCCGGGGACGGCCGGGCGGACCGTGGCGGCACGGAAGCCGCGCCACGCGTGCCGCGTCGCGGTGCGGTGGTCAGCCGTCACGGCACGATCTCGCGCGAACTGACCAAGTACTCGAGCTACAAATCCTGGGCCGACAAGGTCCGCACCGCCTGGCGCATCGAGAACGGCGAAGAGCCGACCGAACCCACGCCCGGCACCGGCCGGCGCTGAACGCCCGGCCCCTCCACGCAATGGAAAGACTGCTGCAGCTGTTCGACGAGCTGGATGACCTGGTCTGCGCGCTGCGGCACCGGCTGGGTCTCTGGCCGGCCGCGCGGAGCGCGCGCCGCGGTTGAATCGGCGCGGGCCCGCCGCCCGCGCGTAACCCGCAGGGACCGGGCGATTTTCGCCCCTGGCGGCGTCGCTCGTCGCTTATGTATCGCGATACACATCGCTCCTCGCTTCTTGCCAGGGACGAAAATCGCAAGCGGTCGCGCCCATGCAGGAGTCAATCAGAGGTTCCCTGATCCGTGCCACCATTGGCGCACTCCGAACGTCAGGAGGTGCCGATGAGCGAGCGCGCGACCGAAACCCGCGGGTTCCAGGCCGAAGTCAGCCGGCTGCTGCGGCTGATGATCCATTCGATGTACAGCCACCGCGAGATCTTCCTGCGCGAGCTGATTTCCAACGCCTCGGACGCCTGCGACCGCTTGCGATTCGCATCGCTCGCCGATCCGACGCTCGCAAGCGGCGGCCCGGATTACGGGATCCGCGTCGATTTCGACTCGAAGGCCCGCACGCTGACCGTCTCCGATACCGGGATCGGCATGACGCGCGAGGAGGCTGCGCAGCAGCTCGGCACGATCGCGAAATCCGGCACCGCGGAGTTCTTCGCGCGGCTGACCGGAGACGAGCAGAAGGACAGTCAGCTGATCGGCCAGTTCGGCGTCGGCTTCTACTCGGTGTTCATCGTCGCCGATCGCGTGGAGGTTCGCTCGCATCGTGCCGGCAGCCCGCCCGACGCGGCGGTCTGCTGGAGCTCGAGCGGCGATGGCGAGTTTACGCTCGAGACGATCACGCGCGAGGAACGTGGCACGGCCGTCACGCTGCACCTCAAAGAGGATGCGGCGGAGTTCGCTGATCCGTTCTGCTTGCGCGCGCTGATCCGTCGCTACTCCGACCACATCGCCTTCCCGGTGCTGCTGCGGCCCGACGGCGGCAACGGCGAGTATGACCGCGTCAACCAGGCCCAGGCACTGTGGACCCGTCCGCGGCAGGAGCCGAGCGACGACGATTACCGGGAGTTCTACCGCCACGTCTCCCACGATGCTGCCGAGCCCCTGACCTGGAGCCACAACCAGGTCGAGGGCCGGCGCGAATACACGACGCTCCTGTACGTACCTGCCGCGGCGCCGTTCGACCTCTACAATCGCGAGTCGCCGCGCGGACTCAAGCTCTACGTCCGGCGCGTGTTCATCCTGGACGACGCCGAGCAGTTCCTGCCGCTGTACCTGCGTTTCGTCAAGGGCGTCGTCGACTCGGCGGACCTGCCGCTCAATGTGTCGCGTGAGCTGTTGCAGCAGGACACCGAAGTCCAGGCGATCAAGGGCGCGATCACGCGCCGCGTGCTGGAAATGCTCGCCAGGCTCGCCACCGAGGAGCCAGACCGGTACCGGACCTTCTGGAAGGAATTCGGCAACGTGCTGAAGGAAGGCGTCATCGAGGACCCGGGCAACCGCGAGCGCATCCTGCCGCTCATGCGTTTCGCGTCGACCGCCGGCGAGGGCGACAGCCAGCTCCATTCGACGGCCGATTACATCGCGCGCATGCCCGCGGGCCAGAAGCAGGTCTACTACCTGCTGTCGGACAGCGCGGCGGCGGCGCGTGCGAGCCCGCAACTCGAGGGCCTGCGCGCGCGGGGCGTCGAAGTGCTGCTGCTGTCGGATCGCATCGATCCCTGGCTGCTGACTCATCTCGACGAGATCGACGGGCGCCAGTTGCGGGACGTCGCGAGCGGCGAGCTCGAACTCGCTGACCTGCCCTCGCTCGTCACCGCTTCCGCGCCGGGTGATGCGATGCCGGGGCTATACGCGCGCGTCACGGCGCGACTCGGGGAGCGCGTGGCCGGCGTGCGCGCGAGCACGCGTCTTGCCGAATCGGCCGCTTGCCTCGTGCGCGATGCCGCGGACCCCGGGCCGCAGCTGCGCCGGCTGCTCGAATCGGCCGGCCAGAAGCTGCCGGAAACCAGGCTCTGGCTGGAACTGACCCCGGCGCATCCGCTGGTCGCGCGCCTGAATGTTCTGCCGGACGGCGAAGCCTTCGACTCGCTCGCAGCGCTGCTCGCAGATCAGGCGCAGATCGCCGAGGGTGGCACGCCGCCCGACCCGGCCGGATTCGTCCACCGGCTCAACGACTGGCTGCTCGGCAAACACCAGTAAACCGCTGACATGCTCGCGCGCGCCCGCGTTCGCGGGCGCCCGCAAAGCTGCTATCTTTGGATCATGAGCGGCCAGAAGCCGACTGACGACGAATTGCGCGCGCGGCTCACGCCCGAGCAGTACTACGTGACGCGGCAACAGGGCACGGAACGCGCATTCACGGGCGAGCATTACCGCAACGAGCGCACCGGCATGTACCTCTGCGTCTGTTGCGGTGAAAAGCTGTTCTCGTCCGGGGCCAAGTACGATTCGGGCTCCGGCTGGCCGTCATTCTGGCAGCCCGTGGCCGGGTCCCAGGTCGAGGCGCGTCGCGACCGATCGCACGGCATGTTCCGTACCGAGGTGCGTTGCGCGAATTGCGACGCCCACCTCGGTCATGTGTTCGACGACGGCCCGCAGCCCAGCGGGCAGCGCTATTGCGTCAATTCGGCCGCGCTCGATTTCAAGCCGGAACCCGAGCGGTGAACTTCGGGCGGCACTTCCGGTTCGTGGCAGGCGCGCTGCTCTGGTGCGCCACGCAGGCCGCCGCGCAGGAACCCGTCGCGCCGGCGGAACCGCCGCAGGAGCCCCTGGTCGTCACAGATATCGTGACCGGCGTCGGCAACGAAGCGCTGCCCGGCATGGTTCTCATCGTGCATTACACGGGTTGGCTGTACGACGAGCAGGCCCGCGATCACCGTGGCCGCCAGTTCGACAGTTCGCGCGAGCGCCGGCAGCCGTTCGCGTTTCCGCTCGGCGCCGGGCACGTGATCAAGGGCTGGGACCAGGGCGTCCTGGGCATGCGGGTCGGTGGCCTGCGGCGCCTCGTCATCCCGCCCGCGCTCGGTTACGGCAGCCGCAACGTGGGCAACGGGATCATTCCGCCCGATTCGACCCTGCTGTTCGAGGTCGAGCTGCTCGCCGTCGAGCTCGTCTCAGTCGCGCCTCAAGCGCAATGAAATTCTGCCCGCCGGCCGATGCCTGGAGAAGACCGATGATGCGAATCGTTGGAGCTGCGCTGGCGATCTGCGCGCTTGCGCTCACGGAGGCCGCCGACGCGGCGACGCTCATCCACGCGGGCCGCCTGATCGACGGCGTGTCGGACGCGCCGCGCGAGCGCGTGACGATCGTGGTGGACGGCAATCGCATCACGGCGGTCGAACAAGGGTTTCGCGCGGCAGCCGTCGGTGACGAGGTGATCGACCTGTCCGCGGCGACGGTGATGCCCGGCCTGATGGACATGCACGTGCACCTGACCAGCGAACACAGCCGGCGCAGCGAGCTCGAAGCCGTCAAGAAAGGCGAAGCGGACCGCGCCTACGATTCCGTGCCATTCGCCGAGCGCACGCTGCTGGCCGGCTTCACGACCGTGCGCAACCTGGGCGACCAATTCAACGTGTCGATCGCCCTTCGGCGCGCGATCGAGGAAGGCAAGCTGCCCGGTCCGCGCGTTTTCACGTCCGGGCGCTCGATCGGCTCGACCGGAGGCCATGCCGACGCCAGCAACAGCTGGGGCCCTTACCTGTACAGCGATGATCCGCGCCTGAACACCGTCTGCAACGGCGCCGATGGTTGCCGCGAGGCGGTGCGCCAGCGTTACCAGGACGGCGTCGACTCGATCAAGATCACCGCGACCGGCGGCGTGATGTCGATCGCGAAGTCCGGCACCGCTCCACAATTCACGGATGAAGAACTCGCGGCAATCGTATCAACGGCCCACGACTATGGCCTCAAGGTCGCGGCCCATGCGCACGGCACCGAGGGCATGAAGCGCGCCGTGAAGGCCGGCGTCGACTCGATCGAGCACGGCACCCTCATGGACGAGGAGACGATGCGGCTGATGAAGCAGCGGGGCACGCATTACGTGCCGACCATCTCGGCGGGCCGCTGGGTGTACGAGAAGGCGCAGGATCCGACCTATTTTCCCGCCATCGTGCGCCCCAAGGCTCTTGAGCTTGGCCCGATTATCCAGCGCACTTTCGCGAAAGCCTGGCAGGCGGGCGTGACGATCATGTTCGGCACCGATTGCGGCGTCTGCGAGCATGGCAGCAATGGCCGCGAGTTCGGCTACATGGTCGAGGCGGGGATGCCGGTCATGGCGGCGATCCGCTCCGCGACGATCGTGCCGGCGCGCTACCTCGGTATCGACGACCGTCTCGGCAGCATCGAGACCGGCAAGCTGGCCGACATCGTCGCCGTGCCGGGCGATCCGCGCACTGACGTCCACGTGATGGAGCGGGTCAGCTTCGTCATGAAGGATGGCGTCGTCTACAAGCACTGAGCAACCCGCGTCCGGCTGACATGACGGCGCCGACCATCGAGAAGCTTGTCATCGCCGGCCCCGCCGGCCCGCTCGAGGCACTCGTCGAGCGGCCACCCGGAGCGGTTGCGGGCACCATCGCCGTTTGCTGCCACCCGCACCCGCTGTACGGCGGCACGATGCAGAACAAGGTCGTGCACACGCTGGCGCGCGCAGCGCAGGATCAGGGTGTCACGAGCCTGCGATTCAATTTCCGCGGCGTCGGCGGCAGCGGCGGTGCCTATGACAATGGCGCCGGCGAGTCCGACGATGCGGTGGCGGTCGCCGACTGGAGCCGGCACGAATTGGGTGCCGAACACCTGTGGGCGCTCGGCTTCTCGTTCGGTAGTTACGTCGCGCTGCGCCTCGCGGCGACACGCGATGCCAAGCTGCTTGCAGGGCGATGCGGACGAACTCGTCAACCACGAAGCCGTGCTGGGCTGGACCCAGGTGCTGGTACCGGCGCCGGAAGTGCGGATCCTGCCGGGCGCCGAGCATTTCTTCCGCGGCCGCCTGACGGTGCTGCGTGCCCTGCTCGGCGAGTGGCTGGGCCGGCAGTTGAAGGAACCCCCGTGAAAAACGAACGGGGCGGCAAGGGCCGCCCCGTCAGTTCCTTGCGCACGACTCGATGGCTGGCGTCAGCCGACCATCTCGTTGAGGTTCTTGAGGGCGCGGATACGCACCTTCTTCGAGGCCGGCTTGGCCTTGATCATCATCTTCTCTTTCGTGAAGGGGTTGACGCCTTCGCGCGCCTTGGTGGCGGGCTTCTTCACGACGCGCATCTTGCACACGCCCGGCATCGTGAACACGCCGGCACCCTTCAGCGCCTTCTTCATGACGCCGTTCAGCGAATCGAGCACCGCGCCGATCTGCTTCTTGCTGAGATCAGTCTGGCCCGCGACCGCCGATACGATCTGCGACTTCGTCGGAGCCGCATTCTTCTTCGCCATTGAGTTGTCTCCTGTGGTTTTGGCAGAGGCGGGCGAGTCCCGCCTTGGTCACATGTCGGCGCGCACGATACCACGGAAAATCCCGTGGCATAAGAGGGTCGACAGCTATTTCGAGCGGTATTTTACGGCACGGCATGAACCCGCGTCCATCACTCGAGATGGAACTCGCGGGTCCAGCGGGCTGCGATTTCGGGTCCGCCGGCGGCGACGCGCGCCCGGATCTCGATCGTGATCGGCTCGCGATGACGCACCGTGACCGTCGCCAGATACGTCGGGCCGTCAACTTCATCGTGGCGACGCAACGCCAACGGTCGTCGCTCGCCGAGCAGGGTCACCGCATCCACGACGAGCTCAGTTGCGGCGAGCCGAACCAATCCGCCACCGTCAGGCGGAGCGAGCGTGATCGTCAGCAGAGCTAGATTGCGTCTCTGCAGAATGCCGTAACTGCCTGCAATCGCTGGAGGCAGGTCGCTGGTCAATGTCAGTGCGTAATGCAATCGGACATCGCCGGCCGTGACGAATCCGGGGTCCGTGTAAGCCCGTGCCGGCGGCGGTTTGGCGGGTGAATCGCCACAGGCGACGAGCGCAAGGTCTGCGACCACGAGGCCTGCGAGCGCGAGCAAAAGAGTCCGCGGCGGCACTCAGGAGTCCCTCAAGCCTCGCGCTCCGGCAAGCCGGCCAGAGCCGGCGGCAGCCGGTCCACGCCGGCGATGGCCAGGAGCTTGTCGCGCGACCAGCTGCCCTGCAGCAAGCTGACCGAGCCCTGGGGAACACCGAACAGCCCGGCCATGAATCGCCGCAAGCGCTCGTTGGCGGCATCGTCCACCGGTGCCGCCGCAATCCGGATCTTCAGGCGCCCGCCCTGGACGCCGCAGATCCGGTCCCCGCCGGCGCGGGGCTGGATACGCACGGCGATACGGAGGCCCGTCGCGTCGTGCCGGTACCAGGACTCGTCCATCCTCAGGCGATGAGGAATAGCAGGGCCCGCAGGGCGATGATCGCGACCAACGGCGAGAAATCGAGACCGCCGACCGTAGGCAGAATGCGGCGGAGCGGCGCTAGCAGCGGCTCGCACAGCGACGACAGCAGACCAACCACCGGGCTATAGGTCCTGGACGCGATGAACGACATCAGCGCGTAAATGAAGATGAGGACGATATAGAACCAGATCGTCATGACGGCGAGCGCAATCATGCCCTTGACGACCAGCGGCACGAAGGGCATCAGGACGCCGGCCCGCAGCTGGAACATGATCAGAGTCGCCGCAAGCTGCACGGCCACCAGGGCCACCAGCGAAGCGGTATCGACGCGGCCCATGGGCGGCAAGATGCGGCGCAGCGGTCGCACGAGCCAGCTCGTCAGCGACAGGATCGCCTGCGACAGCGGATTGCGGAAGTCGGCGCGTACGAGTGGCAGCAGGAAGCGCAGCAGGAAGGCGTAGACCGCGAGTCTCAGCACCGAATCGACGATGAAATCCAGAGCGTCCTTCATGCGTTACGAACTCCGGGCTTGTCCGGCCAGTTCCGCCGAGCGCAGTCGCGCGGCGTGCACAGCGCGCAGGAACGTGGACCGCACGCCGGCGTCGTCCAACACCGCAAGCGCGGCCGCCGTCGCGCCCGCGGTCGAAGTGATCTGCGCGCGCAGCACGGCGGGGTCAGTCCCGGACTCGCGTGCCATCCGCGCGGCGCCGGCCACCGCCTCGATGGCCAGGCGGCGCGCGTCGCCGGCCGCGAGCCCCTGGGCGATCGCGGCTTCTTCCAGCATCTCGATCAGCAGGAAGACATAGGCGGGACCGCCGCCCGACACTGCCGTCACCGTATCCATGTCCTCCTCTTCGTCGACCCAGACGGTGCCGCCGACCTCCGCGAACAGAGCATCGGCGCGCGCACGTGCATCAGACGCAGTGCCCTGCGGCGCATACAGGCCCGTAATGCCGGCGCCCAGCATTGCCGCGCGGTTCGGCATGCAGCGCACGATGGCGACACCCGCGCCGAACCAGCCGACGAGCGCGGCGATCCGGATGCCCGCCGCGAGCGACAGCACGAGCGGGTGCTGCCGGCGCGCGCGTGGCGCTAGTTCTGATGCCACGGCTGCCATGTGCTGCGGCTTGACAGCTAGAATCCACAGGAACGAATCGCGCATCGCCGCAATGTTGTCGGCATGCACGGCGACACCTGGGAGTTCCCGCGCCAGGGAGTCGCGCTGCGCGGCGTCGGGCTCGCC
The DNA here is from genome assembly GCA_964477175.1 of uncultured Steroidobacteraceae bacterium. GTDB lineage: Bacteria > Pseudomonadota > Gammaproteobacteria > Steroidobacterales > Steroidobacteraceae > SCUD01. The sequence continues at coordinate 11,151 of CAYZDW010000198.1, forward strand.
GACCCGGATGGACGCGGGATCGCGGCCACCCGCAATCAAACCCGCGATCAGGGCCCGCGCCATGTTGCCGCCGCCGGCGAAACCCAGGGCTTCAATGCGATCCATGCCGTTCATGCGGCCATATTGTAGCCGGACGCGCACGCTCACCGGCGCGGACCGAAGAGCGCGGTGCCGATGCGCAGGTGGGTCGCGCCCTCGGCGATGGCCGACTCGTAGTCGCCGCTCATGCCCATCGACAGCGTATCGAGTCCGTGGCCGGCGCCGTTCAGAAGCGTCAGCAGGCGCCGCAGTTCCCGGAACCAGCCCCGCTGGCGTTCCCGGGCAATTTCCTCCGGCGGCATGCACATGAGTCCGCGCAGCGAAAGGCGCGGAAGCAAAGCAATGCGTTCCGCAAGCGCGGGCAGTTCGCCCGGCTCGACGCCAGACTTGGTGGCCTCACCGCCGAGCCGGACCTGGATGCAGACCGCCAGCGGCGGGCGCTCTGGCGGCCGCTGCTCGGCGAGGCGCTCGGCGATCTTCAGTCGATCGATCGTGTGCACCCAGTCGAACGACTCGGCGACCGGCCGCGTCTTGTTGCTCTGCAGTGCGCCGATGAAATGCCAACTGAGCGCGCGACCTTGCAGCGCGACGATGTGATCGCGTGCCTCCTGCAGGTAATTTTCGCCGATGTCCGTCAGGCCGCTGTCGACGGCCGCAACGACCGGCGGCAAGGGCTGAGACTTCGCGACCCCGATCAGCGTGACCGAGCCCGGATCCCGGCCCGCGGCGCGGGCCGCGAGCGCGATCTTTTCGCGGATAAAGCCGAGCCTTTGAGCCTGATTCTGCGGAGCAGTTAACATATTGGTGTGCTGCGGTCAGGGCTATACTGCCCCCGGCCCCGAGCTGCCGCCGTCCGGCCGGTGGGGTCCTTGCACCGTGCACCGAGTCAGGGAGTCTTGATGGCTGTCGATATCGCCCAACTCTTGGCCTTCGCAGTCAAGAACAACGCGTCGGACCTGCACCTGTCCGCCGGCGTACCGCCCATGATCCGCGTGGACGGTGACGTCAAGCGCGTCAACATGCCACCGCTGACGCACAAGGAAGTGCACAGCATGGTGTACGACATCATGAACGACAAGCAGCGGAAGGTGTACGAGGAATTCTTCGAAACCGACTTCTCGTTCGAGATCCCGAATCTGGCGCGATTTCGCGTCAATGCCTTCAACCAGAATCGCGGCGCCGGCGCCGTATTCCGCAATATTCCGTCGCTGATCAAGACGCTCGACGACCTGAATGCGCCAAAGGTTTTCAAGGATCTTTGCATGCTGCCTCGCGGCCTCGTGCTGGTGACGGGGCCGACCGGCTCCGGCAAGTCCACGACGCTCGCCGGCATGATCGATTACGTCAATGTCAGCCGGCCCGAACACATCATCACGATCGAGGATCCGATCGAGTTCGTGCACGAGTCGAAGCGCTGCCTGATCAACCAGCGCGAAGTGCACCGCGACACGCTCGGTTTCAGCGAGGCGCTGCGCTCGGCGCTGCGCGAGGACCCTGATGTCATCCTGGTCGGCGAAATGCGCGACCTCGAGACGATCCGCCTCGCGCTCACGGCTGCGGAGACGGGCCACCTCGTGTTCGGCACGCTGCACACGAGTTCGGCGGCGAAGACCGTCGACCGCATCGTCGACGTGTTCCCGGCGGCCGAGAAGGAGATGGTACGGGCGATGCTTTCGGAGTCGCTGCGCGCGGTGATCTCGCAGACGCTGTTGAAGCGCCTCGGCGGCGGTCGTATCGCGGCGCACGAGATCTTGATCGCGTCGCCGGCGATCCGAAACCTGATCCGCGAGAACAAGATCGCGCAGATGTATTCGTCGATCCAGACCGGCCAGGCACTGGGCATGCAGACGCTGGATCAGTGCCTGACCGAGATGCTGGCCAAGGGCCTGATCGGCAAGGAAGAGGCGCGCTACAAGGCGCAGAACAAGGACGCGATTTAAGCGGCGCGCCGCCGCTCACGGGAGAACCGAATGGATCGCGAACAGGCAATCAGGCTGATGCAGGACCTGCTGCGGCGGACGGTCGACCGCAAGGGCTCGGACCTGTTCATCACCTCCAATTTCCCGCCGGCGATCAAGATCGACGGCGAGGTCCGGCCGCAGACCGACCAGGTATTGTCGCCGGAGCACAGCGCCGTGCTCGTGCGCTCGATCATGAACGACCGCCAGACGCGCGAGTTCGACGCGACCAAGGAGGCGAATTTCGCCATAGCGCCGCCCGGCATCGGCCGGTTCCGCGTGAGCGCCTTCATACAGCAGGGCAATACGGGCTGCGTGATCCGTCAGATCAACTCCAAGATCCCGACGATCGAGGAGCTCGAGCTTCCGGCGATTCTGAAGGACATTGTAATGTCCAAGCGCGGCCTCGTGATCGTGGTCGGCGCGACCGGCGCGGGCAAGTCGACGACGCTGGCGTCGATGGTCGGTTACCGCAACGAGAAGACCCGCGGCCACATCGTGACGATCGAAGATCCGGTCGAGTACGTGCACGCGCACCGCGGCTGCGTCGTCACGCATCGCGAGGTCGGCGTAGACACCGAGAGCTGGCACACGGCACTCAAGAACACGCTGCGCCAGGCGCCTGACGTCATCATGATCGGCGAGATTCGCGACCGCGACACGATGGAGTACGGCATCCAGTTCGCGGAGACCGGCCACCTGGTGCTCGCCACGCTACACGCCAACAGCTCCAACCAGGCGCTCGATCGCATCATCAACTTCTTCCCCGAGGAGAAGCGCGAACAGCTCCTGATGGACCTGTCGCTGAATATCCGGTCGATGGTGTCGCAGCGGCTGATCCCGCGCGAGAAGAGCGAGGGCCGCATCGCCGCGATGGAGATCATGATCGGCACGCCGCTGATCTCGGACCTGATATTCCGGGGTGAAGTCGCCAAGATCAAGGAAGTCATGTCGCGTTCGAACCGGCTCGGCATGAAGACATTCGACCAGGCGTTGTTCGAACTCTATGAGGCCGGGCAGATCTCCTACGAGGAGGCCCTGCGCAACGCCGACTCGAAGAACGAGATACGGTTGCGCATCAAGCTCGAGAGCAAGCGCGAGGACCGCCTGCAGGCGGAAGCATCAAGCACATTGAGGATCGTCGATGAGTCCAACGAGGGCACGATCTACTGAGCCGGCGACCGACTCGACGGTGGCCCCGGAGGCCGAGTCGGGTCGGTTCAACATCAAGCCGTTGCTGAAGCTGATGGCCGAGAAGAAGGCCTCGGACCTCTTCTTCACGTCCAATTCCCCGGTCAAGATCAAGATCGAGGGGCTCATCTACCCGGTCAACAAGCAGGTGCTGGGCGCCGAGGCGGTGCGCGACATTGCCTACGGCCTGATGAGCGCCGAGCAGCTCGAGCACTTCCAGAGCGATCTTGAGATCGACTTTGCGATCTCGGAGCCCGGCGTCGGCCGGTTCCGCGCGGCCGTGTTCCACCAGCGCGGCTACCCGGCGCTGGTGCTGCGCTACATCAGCGTGGACACGCCGAAGCTCGACCAGCTCGGCCTGCCGGACACGCTGCGCGAGCTTGCGATGCTCAAGCGCGGCCTCGTGCTCATGGTCGGGGCCGCGGGCGCAGGCAAGTCGACGACGCTTGCGGCGATGATCAACCACCGCAACGAGAACTGCTCCGACCACATCCTGACGATCGAGGACCCGATCGAGTTCCTGCACCAGAACCGCAAGGCGATCGTCAACCAGCGCGAAGTCGGGCTCGACACGCGCACGTTTGCGAGGGCGCTGCGCGCGGCGATGCGCGCCGCCCCGGACGTGATCCTGATTGGCGAAATCCGCGACCGCGAGACCATGGAGGCCGCGATTACGCTGGCCGGCACCGGCCACCTCTGCATTGCGACGCTGCACGCGAACAACTGCGCCGAGACGCTGGATCGCATCATCAACATGTTCCCGCGCGATCAGCACGCGCAGATCTTCCTGGACCTGTCGCAATACCTGCGTGCGATCGTCTCCCAGCGCCTGGTGCGCGGCCGCAACAACAAGCGTTGCGCGGCCGTCGAGGTGATGCTCAGCACGCCGCACATCCAGGATCTGATCAAGAAGGGCGACGTCATCGGCGTCAAGGAGGCGATGTTCGCCTCCAACGAGAGCGGCATCCAGAACTACGACCTCGCGCTGCTGCACCTTTACAGAGAAGGGCGCATTGACATCGAGGAGGCGCTCAAGAACGCCGACTCGCGCACCAACCTGGAGGCGCGCATCAACTTCGGGTAGCTTCGGCACGCCGGTGGCGCCGGGAACACTCCCTCGTTCGCGCCGCCGGAACTTACGCGCTCACTCGGGTTGTTCCCGGCGCCACCGGCTGCCGGCGCAGCCGCCGTTGCGACGTGTCGTCGGGCCGGCCTGCGCGCAAGCCGTCACCGGCCCAGGCTGCGGGCCGGGTCACGTCGCTTCGCTCAGGAATGCGTGATCAGGCAGTAAATACGGCTGCTGCGTCGAAGACGGGGCCGTCGACGCAGACGCGCTTCATTGCCGGCCCGTCCGGCGTCTCGACCAGCACCGTGCAGCCCGCGCAGCCGCCCACGGCGCAGGCCATGTTCTCCTCGAGCGACACCTGGCAGGGCAGGGCATGACGCCGCGCGAGCGCCGCGACCGCGCGCAGCATCGGCTCGGGCCCGCAGGCGAACATCTCGACCTCGGCGCGTTCCGCGGCGGTGAGACTCGCAAGCCAGATGCCGGCGAGGTCGGTCACGTAGCCAGCGTGGCAACCCGGAAGCCCGGCGAGGCTCGCGAGCCGGCTCGGCACGCCGCAGTCGTCGAGCAGCGGCATGCAGGCGGTCGCGCCGGGCGGCATACCCGGCACCGCGATCGTCGAGGTCCGGGTGCGAAACGGAAACGGCAGCTCTGAACCCATCAGCACCAGCGGCTTCCAGCCGGCCTGGCCTGCGGCCGCGAGCGCCTCGGCGAGGAACACCATCGGGGGAATGCCGACTCCACCTCCGATCAGGAGTGCGCGCGGCCGCCCGGCATGCGCGACGAATCCCTCGCCGATCGGACCGAGGCAGGAAAGCGTCTCGCCGGGCTTGCGCAGGGCAAGTTCGGCGAGGCCGTGCCCGACGATCTTGTAGAACACCTCGACCCAGCCCTGCGCGGCGGAGGCGCGCATGATCGACAGCGGCCGGCGCATCGGCACGCCGGGCCCGCAATTCAGGTGGATGAAGCTGCCCGGCGTCGCGGCCGCGGCGCATTTCGGCGCCCGCAGCCGCAGCACGTACTGCGCACCTTCGTAGGCCTCATGGCCGATGACGGTAGCCTCTTCGAGGAAGATCGTGCCGCGGTGGCTGCTGGTCGCGGCGCTCACGGTGCGCGCCTGCGGCGGGCCTCGGCGATGTGTGCGAGCACCGCCATGCGCATGGCAACACCATTCGCGACCTGCCGGCGGATCACCGATTGCGGGCCGTCGGCGACCTCGGAGGTGATCTCGACGCCGCGATTCATCGGCCCCGGGTGCATGACGATGGCCTGGGGCTTTGCGCGCGCGAGCCGCTTGGCCGTCAGGCCATAGTGCGCGTGGTAGCCGTCGATGTCGGTCGGCGTCGCCTCGGCGATCCGCTCCTTCTGGATGCGCAGAATCATGACGACGTCGGAGTGCTCGATGCCGTCGTCGAAAGATGGGTAGCGCCGGGCGCCGGCGAATTCGTCCGGCTCCGGCATCATCTCCACGGGCGCGACGAGGCGCAGCTCCGCGACGCCGAGCGCGGTCAGCGCGCGATGGGCTGAACGCGCGACGCGCGAATGACGGATGTCGCCGACGATGGTGACCACGAGGTCGCGGAACCCGCCCTTGTGCTGATGAATGGTCAGCGCGTCCAGCAGGCCCTGGGTCGGGTGCGAGATGTGCGCTTCGCCGCCGGAGATCACGCTGACATGGTCGCCGACGTGGCGCGCGACGAAATCGATGATGCCGGGCTGCGCGTCGCGGATCACGAACACATCGACCTGCATGGCCTCCAGCGTGTAGATCGTGTCGATGATCGACTCGCCCTTCACGCGCGAGGAAAGCATGACGTCGAGGTTGATCGCGTCGGCGCCGAGCCTGAGCGCGGCGAGCTCGAAAGACACGCGGGTACGCGTCGACGGCTCGGCGAACAGGTTGGCGACGGTCCAGCCGCGCAAGTCGCCGCCGCGCGGCGGCAGCTGGCCCGGCTGGCACAGGTAACCCTGGGCCCGCTCGAGCAACTCGCGCATGAGCCCGGGATCCAGGCCGTCGAGCGTGATCAGGTGGCGCAGCCGGCCGCGGGCGTCGAGCTGGGAGAAAGCCTGTGTCATCGGGCCGGTTCGCCGGGTTGTGCCCTCAGCCATTGCAGCAAGAGGATGCGCGCGGCCTCGCGGTCGACCTCGCCACGGCGCACGCGCCGGGTCTTCGCACCGCTGCGGCGACGCTCGCGCAGGTCATCCTCCGCCTCGCGCGACGAAAGTCTTTCATCCACCCGGTGAACCTCGATCCCGTATTGCTCGCCGAGCCGGTCGGCGAACCGCAATGCCGCCGTCGTAAGGCTGGCGTTCGGACCGGCCATATTATAGGGAACGCCGACCACGATCGCCGCCGGCCGCCATTCGGCGACGCAGCGCCCGATGGCGCGCCAGTCAGGCTCGCCGTCACGGGCGTCGATGGTCGCGAGCGCCTCGGCTGTTCCGGTCAGCGTGTTGCCGACCGCGACGCCGATGCGCCGTAAACCGTAATCGAAGGAAAGCACCGTGCGCGTGGCCGGCTCGGGCATCCGTCAGGCGCGTCCCGCCTGGAGGCTGATGCGGGACAATTCCACGCCGAGGAGCCGGGCGGCCGCGTGCCAGCGCTGCTCGAACGGCAGGTCGAAGATCAGCGAATCGTCGCAGGGCACCGTCAGCCAGGCGTTCTGCAGCACTTCTTCCTCGAGCTGGCCGGCATCCCAGCCCGCATAGCCGAGCGCGACCACGGCCTGGGACGGACCCTCGCCGCGCGCCATCGCCG
>CAYZDW010000199.1:0-3647 GCA_964477175.1 uncultured Steroidobacteraceae bacterium
GTCGATGAGCGGGCGGATGCAGTGTGCCGCCGCGCGCGCAGTGTCGGCGTTACTGCCCGGCTTGTCCGACGGGGGCCCGAACAGATAGGCGCTCATGGCGATGAGCCATTGCGCGAACAGCTTCGCGTCCGGGACATCGACGCCGTAGTAGTCGCGGCAGAGCAGGGTCGGGACACGCGTCAGCAGGCCTTCGATCGCATCGATCCGGCCGCCGCACCCCCCGAGGATCCCCTCGGCAAGCTCGGCGGAGCGGGGCGCGATGGTCACCGCGATGTCCTCGAGCCTGAACGCCTGCATGATCTGCAGACGCTGGCGCCGGTATTCGGGGCCATCCTGCATCGCCAGCACGAACTTCGGCCCGGGCATCAGGTCCATCATCCGCGGGCCGAATGGCACCTGGAACACCTGTTCCTGGGCGAGCACTTCCTGCACGTGCTCGAAGCGCGTCACCATGGCCCACCGGGTGAACGGAACGCGGGCAATCGGCCAGTATCTGCGCAGGAGGCCCATCCACCATTGAGGCCGGTCGAGCAGCCGTTTGAGGATCACGCTGACCAGCCCGCGCGATTGCATGGCCTCGATGTTGAAGCTGCCGCACGGCGGACTCGCGGACGTCGATGCGTTCATCTCGATCCGCCCTGTGACCGAAGCTGTTCGCGCAGCGTCTCGGCTTCCTTCCAGGCCGGCAGGCTGCGTCCTTCGGTAAACCCATCGCAGGACGTCCCGAGCAGGTCGGCGGCCTGCCTGGCCTTGCCCTGGTCCACCCAGAACCGCGCCAGGCTGATCGCGGCGTAAAACTCCCAGGTCTTTGCGTGCTTCTCGCGGGCGAGCGACCGCGCACGGAGATAGGCCGACTCGACCTCGGCGGGCTCGCGGCCCGGGCACAGGCGCAGGTAATCGCCGAGCAGCCGCTGGCACTCCGGCCAGTAGTACCGTTCTGAACCCGACGTCAGCTCGGTCCGTACCATCGAAGCATAGCGCCCCGCTTCGTCGAAGCGGCCGAGCGACGCGAGCGCGCGAGCGTGAACCGCGTGGTGAACGGGAACCGAGTGGCCGGTCTGCGTTCTGGCCAGCCAGGCGTATCCGTCTTCCATCACGCGAATCGATCCCTCCGAATCCCCATTCAGCGATCGTGCGTGAGCGTGGATGATCGAGCCGTAGCCCTTCCACATTTCGAGCTCATGCCGGCTGGCAAAGTCGATGGTCTCCGCGCTCAGCGCCAGCGCCTCGTCCACGCTGCGATTGAAGGCGGCAATGACCGACGAATACGCCAGCGCGTGGCAGAGCGTGTGCACGTGTCCCAGCGCGCGCGCCGACAGGAGGGCTTCGGCAACGACGCTTCGCGCCGCGTCGATCCGGCCGAGACACCAGAGGGCGAGCCCTCGGTGAAACGCCGTGGCAATGTCTGGCTCGGTCGCGAACCGGTCCGCGAGCGCAATCCGTTCTTCGCGCGAACGGTGCCGCAGGGAACCCGACAGCGCCACCGTACGCTCGAAGGAATCGATGGCGAGCGCCGGCGCGCCCGTGATCACCTGGGACATGGCGAGCGACCGGAGCGCGGTGAACATGTGCGAGTTGCTGCTGTCGCGTTCCGCCTCCCGCACCATGCTGCCAGCGGCTTCGAGCGCCTTGTCATGCTCGCCGCGGATATACAGCGCGACCCACACCGCATAGAACACGGAAAAGCGGTGCGGCGCGTCGCTCATCGCGCCGACCAGTTCCTGGGCGCGCGTGAACGCGGCGACCGTCTGCGAGTGGCCGTATCCGCGCAATGGAATCGAAGCCTGGCCGAGCGTCAGCAGGATCAGCAGGCGGCGCTCGAGCCACACCCGGGTTTCTCCCATCTGCTCGGCCAGGTGCAGAGCCTGGCTCAAGTGGGCGATGGCCTCCTTGTAGGCGGGGCGCGCGATCGCCTGCGCGCCGGCCTTCTGCCACCCGGCGATGGCCTTTTCGGAGAGGCCCGCCTGCATCGCATGGAACGCCAGGATTTCCGGCGGCGTATCGGGCGACGCTTCCAGGGCATTCACCAGCCGTTCGTGGATCTGCTGGCGCTTGGCTTTGAGCAGGCTTTCGTACGCGGCATCGCGCACCAGCGCGTGCTTGAACGCATACTGCCCTTCCTGCGGTGTTCCCCGGCTGAAGATCAGCTCCGCCTCCACGAGGCGGGCGAGCGCTTCGTCCGGCGCCTTGGCCGGCGGCGGCATGATCGCCGAGAGCAATCGGTAGCTGAATTCGCGGCCGATGCACGCGGCGGTCTGCGCCACCTCCTTGACCGGCTGTAACCGGTCGAGCCGGGCCATCAGGCTGTCGTGCAACGACGCCGGAATCGCGAGGTTCGGCAGCGGGTCATCGACGACAAACGCATCCTGCGTCTCGTGCAGGACACCCGACTCGAGCACGGTCTTGGTCAGTTCCTCGATGAACAGCGGGACCCCGTCCGATTTGGCTGCGATCTCGTTCAGCAACGCTTCCGGCAAAACCTTGCCGCGCGTCACGCCCTTCACCATCTCAGCAATCTGCGTCCGCCCCAGGCGGAAGAGCGGCAGCCAGGTCAGGTTCGGCCGGTTGCCGAAGGCGTGGTGGAAATCCGGCCGCGCGCTCGCGAGGATCAACACGGGCAGGTTCGCGATGCGCTCGAGGCACAGGTCGATGAGCTCCAGAGTCGTCGGATCGATCCACTGCACGTCCTCGATCGTCCAGAGCAGCGGCCGGGTGCGCGCAACGTCGACCAGCAGGGCGGTCAGCACCTTGAACGTGCCCAGTCGCTGCTGCGGCGGCGTGAGCTTGAGCGGCCCGTAGCGCTGACCCCCGTCGATGCCGAGCAGCGCGGCGATCAGCGCCGTGTCATGCACGCTGCGGGCCGCGAACTCCTTGAGCAGTACCTCCAGCCGGTCGAGCCGTCTGTCTGGCGTGTCCGCCGGTTCGAAACGCGCGACCCGGGTGAGATGCTGAATGACGGGAAACAGCGCGCTGTCCGAGTGGTACGGCGAGCACTGGTAGTTGATGCGCGCAGGCAGGTCGGCCGCGAGGGCGTCCTGCAGCGCGCGGATGATGCGCGACTTGCCGATGCCGGCGTCGCCGGCAATGATCGTCAACTGTCCTTCGCCCGACTTCACCCTGCGCCAGCTCTCGATCAGGAGCGTCAGTTCGTGGTCCCGACCGACCATCGCCGCGAGCGGCCCCCCCCGCCGCGCCTCGAAGCGGCTTCGCGAGGAGCGTTCGCCCGTGATCGCGTAGGCCGCGACCGGCGCGGCGAAGCCCTTCAGATACTGCGGGCCGAGATCCCGGAACTCGAAGAGGTGCCCGACCAAGTGACGCGTGTTCGCGCTGACGACCACTTCCCCGGGCGCTGCAATGGTTTGCAGCCGCGCGGCAAGATTGGGGGTCTCGCCCACCACCGCATGCTCCCTGGCCGCGCCTTCACCGAACAGATCGCCGGCGACGACGATGCCCGTCGCGATGCCGATACGCACCGCGAGGTTTTCGACACCCGGCGAGCCCATGGCGGCGACGGCGCCAAGGGTCGCAAGTGCCGCGCGCACGCCGCGCTCCGCGTCGTCCTCGTGCGCCATCGGGAAGCCGAAATACGCGAGCATGCCATCGCCCAGATACTGGGCGACGTGGCCGTCGTAGCGCGTGACTTCGCC
>CAYZDW010000200.1:0-9645 GCA_964477175.1 uncultured Steroidobacteraceae bacterium
AATGGTGCGCCCTTGTCCCAGAGCCTGGTCATGAGGCGACCGCCTCCGGACGTTGCTCGGCCGGCGTCAGCGCCTTGACGTCGGCAACGATCATCGTGCCGGTGCCTTCGTTGGTGAACACCTCGGCCAGTACGCTGTCGCGCACGCGGTAGGAGATCACGTGCACGCGGCGTACGCCGCCCCGGATCGCGGCTTCGATCGCGGAAGCCTTGGGCAGCATGCCGCCCTCGAGGCTGCCGGCCTGCTCGAGCCGCTTGAGCCCGGCCAGGTCCGTGTAGGAGACGAGTGAGCGCGGATCGTCGAGACGCTCGAGGATGCCGGGCGCGCCGGTGCAAATGATCAGTTTCTCCGCGCTGAGCGCCGCGCCGATCGACGCGGCGACGCTGTCGGCGTTGATGTTAAGAACGCAGCCGGAGTCGTCCGCGGACAATGGGCTCACGACCGGCATTAGGCCCGCGTCAAGCTGCTTGCGCAGCACGGTCGTGTCGATCGAGACGATGTCGCCGACGAAGCCGTAATCCACCGATTCTCCATCCACCTTGACCGGCGGGCGGCGGATGGCGCGCACGAGATTCGCGTCCACGCCCGAGAGGCCCACGGCGTCGATACCGAGCTCGCGGCAGATCGCGAGGATCCGCGTGTTGATCAGGCCGTTCAGCACCATGGTGCTTGCGTCGATGGACTTGTCGTCGGTGACACGGCGGCCGCGAACCATGCGCGGCTCGATGCCGAGCGAACGTTGCATCTCGTCGAGCTGCGGCCCGCCACCATGCACGAGTACGACGCGAATCCCGAGGTGGTGCAGGATCGCGATCTGCTCGATCAGGCCGCGCGTGCCGGCAGCGTCACCGAACACGGCGCCGCCGGCTTTGATCATGAAGATCTTGCCCTTGTAGAGCCGGATGTAAGGCGCCGCGCCGCGCAACGCGGCGATCACGGCGGACTGGTCGATGTGGTGGTTCACCATCTCGTCAAGGCTCCTCGCTTCAGTGCAGCCGGCCGGCGCTGCCCCCGAGCAGACGATAGAGTACCGCCATCTGTACGACGAGGCGGTTGTGGGCCTGCCGGAGCACGCGGCTGCGCGGCCCGTCGAGCACCTCGTCGGCAACCGCGACGTTACGCCGCACCGGCAGGCAATGCATCAGGTGGCAGTCCCGCGCGGTCGCCTGGAACCAGGACTCCCGGACCATCCAGTCGCCGAGGCCTGCGCGCGCGCGGGCTTCGGCCTCGGCATCGCCGTAATGCTCGGTCGAGCCCCATTCCTTGGCGTAGACCACCTTCGCGCCGGCAAGCGCCGCCGCGTGGTCGTCGGTTTCGCTGACACTGCCTCCGGATTTGACCGCGGCGCGGCGCGCCCTGTCCATGATCGCCTCAGGCAACGCAAAGCCCGGCGGGCGCAGCACGACGACGTCCATGCCGCGCAACGCTGCCATGTGCGCCGCGGCTGCCGGCACCGCCAGCGGCAGCGCGCGCGGATGATTGACCCACGACAGCACGAATCGGCCGCGGCGCGGCACCTCGAGATCGTCCAGCGTTTTCCAGTCCGCGAGCGCCTGGCATGGGTGATTGACCGCCGACTCGAGGTTGATCAGCGGGCGCCGGCACAGCGAGGCAATGCTCGTGAAGCTGCGCTCCGCGAGGTCGGCGGCGAGGTCGCGGCCTTCTGCGAAGGCGCGTACGCCGAGCGCATCGCAGTAGGAGTCGAGCACCGGGATCGCCTCGCGAATGTGCTCGGCCGCGCTGCCGGTCATCGTGACGCCTGCGCGCGTTTCCAGCTGCCAGCTCCCCGCACCCGGCGTGATGACGAAGGACTCGCCGCCCAGGCGCGCCATCGCAACCTTCATCGAGGCAAGGGTCCGCAGCGACGGGTTGAAGAACAGGAGCCCCAGCACGCGGCCCGCGAGCGCGGACGGCTCGGGCCGTTCCTGCAGGCGCACTGCAAGCGCGAGCAGGTCGACGATCTCGTCGCGCGGAAAGTCCGCGAGGTCGAGGAAATTCTTCAAGCGCTGATCCGGGCGGGCGCCAATCAGGTCCAGCCCGGGGCGGGCGCGGTCAGCCCGTCGGTCTCGTCGAAGCCAAGCAGCCGGTTCATCCACTGCAATGCGCCGCCGGCGGCGCCCTTGACGAGGTTGTCGATCACCGACATGACGACGATCGTGTTGCCGTCGGCGACGGCCGACAGATGTGCATAATTGCTCGCGACGACATCCTTGATGCGCGGCGGCTGGTCCAGCACGCGCACGAAGGGTCGGCCGGCGTAGAAACCGCGCAGTGCGGCGATGGCAGCAGCTGTGTCGAGGCGCTTGGTCAGCTTCGCCTGCACGGTCGCGTGGATGCCGCGCGCGAAAGGGCCGGAATGCGGCACGAAGGCGAAGCGGCCGTTCTTGCCTGAAGCCGCGCGCGCGAGCGCCGTGATCTCAGCCACGTGGCGATGCGTCAGCGCGCTGTACGTGTAGAGATCGCCGTGGCGCTGCGGGTGATGCGTGCTGGCGATCGGGCTGCGACCCGCGCCCGTGCTGCCCGTCACCGCGGAAACATAGAGCTGCGGTTCAACGAGATCGAGTGCGAGCAGCGGTACCGAAGCGAGCAGCGTCGCTGTGCTGAAGCAGCCCGGATGCGCGACATGCGGCGTCGGCGCAAGATCGAGATGTTCTGGCACCGCGCAGGTGAATTCCCTGGCGCGGGCCGGCGCACCGTGCGCGTGCTTGTAGACGCGCGCGTATTCATCGAGGTCGGCGTAGCGGAAATCGGCCGAAATATCGACGACCGTCGGTTTCGAGCCGGCGGCCTCGGCGCGGGTCAGCAGCGCATCCAACAAAGTGTGCGAGACGCCATGCGGTGCGGCCGCGAGCACGGCGGAACGCGGTAGCTTTGCAACCATGTCTATGGCCTGGGCCAGCGAGGCGTACTGCAAACCGCCGCAGGCGGCAGCCAGATGCGGAAAGGCCTTCGCGACCGGCTCGCCAGGCTGGCTGTCCGACGCGATTGCGGCAAGCTCAAGACGCGGATGGCCGAGCACGAGGCGCAGCAGTTCGCCGGCCACGTAGCCGGTGCCGCCGAGGATCACCGCCGGGGTGCGCACGCTCATTGCTCGAGCTCCCCGGAATGCGCAACGGCATCCAGGCCGACGATCGAGATAACGCAGTCGCCGAGCGCCGCGCCGCTCGTCAATGCATTGAAGGCCGGGACACCCAGCTGCTCGCGAATGATGTCCACGCCCACCGAGTTGTCGGTGGACGGACCGGTGACAACCGCAGGCTCGATGCCGAAGCGCTCGCGCAGTAGCTTCACGCCGCCCCAGGCGGCGACCGGATCGTTGGCCGACAGCACCACCGCCGTCAGCGCCTTCTTGATATCCGGTGCATCGAGAATGGCCTCGACACCGTAGGCGCCCAGGATTCCGTCGCCGAGCTCGAAGACGATGACGTCGGGCTTGTCCGTGGCCATCTCGGTCAGCATCGTGCGCGTCAACGCGGGGCCATTCTTCGCCGTCGTGGTGACGACGCCGAAATCCGTGAAGATCATGGAACGGCGCGCGCCGGAGTCTTCCATTGCCAGGATGTCGCGGCGCAGCGAGACGCCGGTAGCCTTGAAGGCGTCGACCGTGAGGCCGCGATGCCGCATGCGCGAGATCATCGCGCAGGCCGCCGCGGTCTTGCCGGCCTCCATGCAGGTGCCCGCGAGCGCGACGACCGGAACGCCGGCCGTGTCGAGCGTCGCCGCATGGTCGAGCTTGCGCATGCCGGCGCGCGCGGGCACGCCGATGCGCTCGCCGAGATAGGGGAAGTGCAGCACGACGCCGAGCACGCGGCAGTCGAAGGGCCTGCCTTTCTCGGGATTCGCGGAATCGCAGACGCCCAGCACGCCACCGATATTGAGCATCTGAATCACGTCGCCGGCAGCGAGCTGCTCGGGCATGTGCCCCGAGTAACCGAACAATGCCTTGCGGTGACCCAGCGCGCCGACCACGACATTGCCGCGTGCAAGCTTGGCCATGCGGCCGCTCGTTAGCTCGAGCGTGTTGTACTGTGCCTTGTCGGTCAGGATCTCGACCGCAAGCACGACACCTTCCTCGCAGGGGAAGTCGGTCGAGATCCGCAGTTCGTGCGACAGCCCGCAGGCCTGGGCGACCGAGGCGATCTTGTCGACGATGATCGACTTCATCATTGCGGCTTCACCTCGCCACCGGCGCGCGCCCAGAACACGCCGGGCAGTGACACCATTTTGGAAAATCCTTGCGCATCGCTGGCGGTCCATTCGCCGGCCGCCTCGCCGTACACGCCCTTCGACGCCTTCATGAGCGACCAGGGCGACTCCACGCCTTCGACGAAAGCCGAGCCCGGGCGCAACAGCAGAGTTACGCTGCCGGTCACGCGCGCCTGCGAGGAGGCGAAGAACGCCTCGATGTCCCGGCAGACCGGATCGAGATTCTGGCCTTCGTGGACGAGGTCGCCGTAGGGTGCGGCAACAAACTCCTTGATCCGCTGCTGGCGCGCGGTCAGCACGAGCTTCTCGAGCTCGCGGTGCGCCTCGATCAGGACCGCCGCGGCCGGCGCCTCGAAAGCGACGCGGCCCTTGGTGCCGATGATCGTATCGCCCAGGTGAATGCCGCGGCCGATGCCGAAAGCTGCTGCCGCGGCCTCGAGCCGCTCGATCAACTCGACCGGCGCGAGCGACTCGCCGTCGAGCGAAGCGGGCAGGCCCGCCTCGAAGCCGATGACGATGCGTCGCGGCGCGCGCGGGTTCGTGAATGCGTCCTTCGACAGCACCCAGGCCTCCTCAGGGATGCTGCCCATGGAGGTCAGCGTTTCCCGGCCGCCGATGGTCACGCCCCAGAGCCCGCGATTGATCGAGTAGGCCGCGCCATGCGGCGGCACGGGCAGCCTGCGCTCCTGGAGGTAGCTGAGCTGCTCGGGGCGCTTGAATGCGCGGTCGCGCACGGGCGCCAGGATCTCGAGTCCAGGCGCGAGCGTGCGCAACGCGACTTCGAAGCGCACCTGGTCATTGCCGGCCGCCGTGCAGCCGTGCGCGACGGTGCCTGTGCCGAGCTTCAGCGCCGTCGCGGCAACCGTCTGCGCCTGGATCGAGCGCTCGGCGCCGACGCATAGCGGATAGAGTTGCCCGCGGCGGACATTTCCGATCAGCAGCCAGCGCAGCACGCGATCGAAGTAGTCGCGCCGCGCGTCGATGAGGTGATGGACGCTCGCGCCGAGCGCGATCGCCCGCTCCTCGAGCTGCCGCGCGGCAGCAGCGTCGATTCCGCCGGTATCCACGGTGACGGTGACGATGGGACGGCGGTAGGTTTCCTTGAGCCAGGGCACGCAAAACGACGTGTCGAGGCCGCCGGAGAAAGCAAGCAGGATGGGCGCGTCGGCGCCTGACGATTTGCTCGGCATGGAGGTTCTCAGACTCGGAATTCTTGGTGGAGGCGGGCGATCAGGCGGCGCTGGGCTGCGGCACCCTGGGTTGCGACGAAAATCGTGTCGTCGCCGGACAGCGTGCCGACGATCTCGGGCCACTGCGCGCGGTCCAGCACGATCGCGACGCTTTGCGAGGCGCCCGCGGTCGTGCGGATCACGGTCAGGCAGGGCCCGGCCGGCTTCAGGTCGCGGACGAAAGCCGCGACCGCCGCAAAGTCATCGAGTGCGGGCGCCGATTCCTCGGGCAGCACATAGCGGTCGCCCTGCTTGGCGACGCCGAGCTCGCGCAGGTCGCGGCTGACGCTCGACTGCGTCGCATGGTGGCCGGCCCGGCCGAGCAGGCGCACGAGGTCCTCCTGCCGGCCGACGGGCGAGCGCGTGATTATGCGCCGGAGCGCCTCGCGGCGCGCCGTGGCAGCGTGGGCACCGTTGTTGCGGTTGTCTGTCTGCATAAAGTTGCAACATCTTTGCATAAATATGCAAGCATCGTCAAGTGGCCCGTCGCCAGGACTGGTACTCCATCCGCACGCGAACGGTCACGCTGCCGTCGGTTGCATGGCTACGTTCCTCGATGCCGACCCGACCATCACGGTCGATCAACACGACAGTGCTGCAGCGCGTACCGTAGCCGTCGCTGACGATGAACGGCGCGGACAGCAGGCGCTCCCACTCGAGGCCGATGCCGGTGTCCGGTAGCGCCTCGTCGTCGGCAATCGTGCGGTCCGAGAGGATGCGCATCAGCGCTTCGGGTCGCGGATTTTCGTTCGCCAGTTCCTGTTCAAAGCGCTCGCGTGTGCGCAAGAGCTTCGGCCAAGGCGTGTCGAGCCGTCGATTGCTCAGGCCGTAGACGCCAGGGGCCAGCAGGCGCGCCTCAGGTTCGGGGTGGCTGGTCACGTAACCCAGGCCCCCGTGATCCATCGCAAGCAGGTTGAAGCCACTGAACAGTTGCGCGCGCGAGGCGGTCTCGTGCACGAATTCGGCTGCGTCCAGCCGACCGCCGAGGAATTCGCCGATGAGCGAGCCACGGGAAGTGCCTTCGGGTCGTGGCAGAGATGGGTCGCGGTAGTTCGTCACGAGCGCCATGCGGCCCGATGCATCGAGGCCCAGCCAGCTGCCGCCGGCCTGGAGGTCGAGGCCCGCGAGCATGCAGGCGCCGTCATTCCACCAGTGGAGCGGCAGGGCCGGCCGCGCATGAAACTCGTCGCGATTGGCGGCGAGCACCAGCGGGTAATGCGGGTGTATCCGGTAGGCAATCAGGACCAGGCACATGGAGCGCTCAGCCTCGTCCGCGCAGCCGTGCCTCCTCGGCGAGCGGACGCGCGCTGCCTGCGTCGTACCACTCCTCGATCAGCCGGAACGCGATCGACTGGGCAAACGGCAGCAATGGCGTGCCGGCGGCGATCTCCGCGCGGCTGAACCAGCGTGCATCCTCGAGTTCCTCGTCTGCGAGCCGGATTTCGGTTGAAAGCGCTTCGGCGCGAAAGCCGAGCATCAGCGAGCGCGGGAAGGGCCAGGGCTGCGAGGACTGGTAACTCGTCGCGCCGGTCTCGATGCCCGTCTCCTCGAGTACTTCGCGGCGGACGGCGTCTTCAAGGCTCTCGCCCGGCTCGAGAAAGCCCGCGATCGTGGAATAACGGCCCGCGGGCCAGCCGGCCTGGCGTCCCAGCAAGGTTCGATCGCCGTGGGTGACCAGCACGATGACCGCCGGATCCACGCGCGGGAAGAATTCGGTGCCGCAGCCTTCGTTCGTGCAGACCATCATGCGGCCGGCCCTCTGCGGCCGGGTCGGCGTGCCGCAGCTGCCGCAAAAGCGATGGCGATGGCGGAAGGACACCATCGCGCGCGCGTAAGCCAGAAGGCCCGCTTCGTCGTGCGACAGCAGGCCCGCCGCGAGGCGCAGGTCGGCGAACTCGGCGCCATTGGCGAGCGGCGGCGGCGCATCGGCCTGGATCTCGGTCGTGAAGACGGTATTCCCACGGTATTCGCCGAGCAGGATCAGCTCGTCCGTGTCGATGTCCGCAAACGGCCCGACGCCGAATTCCAGCAAGTAAGCGCTGGGCGAGGGCTCGCGGATCAAGGGGCAGCGCGATCGCCAGACGGGGACCAGGTGGGCGACGCCGTCCGCGATCGCGCGCGCGACGGTCTCGGCATCGGCACGCGAGGACTTCAGTCGATCGACATGCGGCCCGGCGAAAATATTAGGCCGCTCCATGTCAGGGCGCATCGGGATCCATTCCTGGATGACAGATGCGCCATTCTAGCAGTCGCCCACCGACAGGCCCGGCCGCGCCGGCGGCCGGGTCGAAGCGCAGAACTCGCAAGCCTTGGGTTTCTCCGCGTAGCGCAGGACCACGAGCAGGCTGCCGCAGCCTTCGCAGTCATCCAGGCACAGTTCGTTCTGCCTCTCCAGCGAGCGCATCAGGTGGCAAGCGTGCTCGAAGGAGATTTGTGCGTGTTCAAACAGGCTCGCGAAGGTCTCGTAGGCCTCGCAGAATCTCTCGCCCCAGCGCAACTGGTCCAGCCCGCCCGGCACGGCGCTGGTCTCGTGTCGCAACAGCCCGAGGATGCACATGAGCGTCGCGAGGCCTGCGGCTTCGCGGCGAATGCCGGCGTTGCGCATGAAGAAGGCGCTCTGGCGCGGCGACTTGCCGCGGTGGCGCCGGACGTCGCGGCGGCCTGCGTCCGCGACGTAGGACCGGTAGAGCTTGCGGATCCGGTCGTCGGTCAGCCCGGTCCAGCTGCGGATGGTCCGGGTTCTTGCCTCGTGCCCGCTCAGGCGCAAGGCCAGGTCCAGCCGGAGCCGGTCGCGGGTATAACGATCGTCGGTGATGCGCATCTTTGCCGCCTTGACGCCCTGACATGTTACTGGTATTTTTTTACCAGTAAATGGGAAACCGGTCCAAGAGCCGGCCACCAACGTAATGGCACGTCAACGGGGAGAAATGCCATGAACCGCCAACAGCCGCTCGCGCTGGCCCCGCCAGCCGGGCAAGCAGACTGGTCCGAACGCTCACTGCTCGATGGCACCACCCGCAGGGCCCTGTGCTCGATCAACCTCGCCTTCCTGAACCTCGCTGCGGAACTCGCGGAGGAGGGCCGGCTCAAGCTGATTGCGGGCTTGCCGCCAAGGGCCATTGACGCGCTGATCGGTCCGGAGACGCAACAGCGGCTCTGCGAAAGGCTGCCCTATGCGCTATTCGACCTTCGTTTCGACGACGGCAGCTACTGGGAATACCAGATCGCCGCGGCCGGCGGGGTCCAGGACGCGCAACCGGCGCCGACGGTGGATGAACGCATCGTCGCGTTCACGCGCGCGGTGATCATGCTGGCCTGGCACCTGGCGCAGACGCGCGCGCTTGGCGCGCGGCTCGTATTCGGCACTGCGCCCGCGACGATCGCGGCGCTTGCATCGCTGCCGATCGCGACGGTCGACGGCCTGGCGCGGCGGGTCGTGCCCGCGCTGACCGCGCGCTTCGGCTCGCGTGCGCGTTTCTGGTTGCAGTTCGAAGGTTGCGCCGCCAATCCCGACGACAAGTCGGTCAACGAGCTGCAGCAGCTTGGTTTGCAGATCCAGGGCGCCGAGAGCGCCCGGCTTCAGGCATTGCAGCGCAAGCCGAGGCGCGGCGCGCTCGCCTGAGGCAACGGCGCGCGACCGCCGCAGCCTTCGGTTGCCGGGGATCAGGCCGCAGCTTACGCTTCGCGCCTGTCCGTCACTGTTCCACCGCATCCCCGGAGTCCCATGAAGGCGCTTTCGATCCGCGGCCTGACCAAGACCTACCGCAATGGAGTCCTGGCGCTGCGCGGCATCGATCTCGACGTGCAGGAGGGCGACTTTTTCGCGCTGCTCGGCCCTAACGGCGCCGGCAAGACGACGACGATCGGCATCACGACGTCACTCGTGACCAAGACCGGGGGCACGGTCGAAGTTTTCGGCTACGACATCGACCGTGCACTCTCGCACGCAAAGTCCTGTATCGGCCTCGTGCCGCAGGAAATCAACTTCAACCAGTTCGAGAAGGTGTTCACGATCATCGTGAACCAGGCAGGTTTCTACGGAATCCCGCGAAGGCAGGCGCTCGAGCGCGCCGAGCGCTACCTGCGCCAGCTCCAGCTCTGGGACAAGCACAACCAGATCGCACGCTCGCTGTCGGGCGGCATGAAGCGCCGCCTGATGATTGCACGCGCGCTCGTGCACGAGCCGCGGCTGCTGATCCTCGACGAGCCG
>CAYZDW010000201.1:0-3579 GCA_964477175.1 uncultured Steroidobacteraceae bacterium
CCCGAAGAGTGGCGCTGCGGCCTATGCAGGACTCGTCGCGCGCGAGCGCCACGAGCCGCAGTTATCCGGCGCCGAACGCGCCGCCTGGCATCGCGAGAGCATCGACAGCGCGCTGCGCTTCGCGTCGGCACACCCCGCGCATCCGGAAGCCGGCCGCATCTGGCTGCGGAGCGCCCGCCAGCAACTTGCGCTCGGCCTGCATGAGCAGGCCGCGGACAGCGCGCGCCGCGCGGCCGCGCACGTCCCGGCGCTGTCGCCGGATGAGCAGCGCGCGGCCTGGAGCATCGTCGCGGACTCGAGTTTCGAGCTCGGTCGCTTTGCCGACGCGGAGGCCGCCTATGCCCAGGTCCTGAGCTGGCTCGCGGGCGATGCGCCGGACCGCGACGCCGTGGCCGAACGTCTGGCGGCATCGATCTACGAGCAGGGCGAAGCGCGCGCGCAGGCCGGCGACTCGGCGGGCGCTGTGACCGATTTCCTGCGCATCGCGGCCGCGGCCCCGCGCTCCAGCCTGGTCGCGAATGCGCAGCACGACGCCACGACGCTGTTGCTGCGCGACAAGGACTGGCTGCGGACGATTCCGATACTCGAGGCGTTCCGGCGCAATTACCCGGCGCATCCGCTCGCCCGCACGGTCCCGCGCGATCTCGCCGTGGCGTATACCGAGACCGGGAAGCCGCGCGAGGCTGCGGCCGAGTTCGAGCGCGTTGCCGACGACAGCGACGAGCCTGCTGACCTGCGGCGTGCGGCGCTCCTGCGGGCCGCGGAGCTGTACGAGCAGGCCAGCGACCGCGGACAGTTGATCTCGGTCTGGGCGCGCTTCGTGGAGCGTTATCCTGAGCCGCTCGACGATGCGATGGCGGCGCGCCAGAAGCTGGCCAACCTGTCGCGCGAAGCGGGCGACCCGACCGCGCGGTCGCGCTGGCTCGGGGAAATCGTCGCGGCCGATCGTACGGCAGGCGAGCGCCGGACCGATCTCAGCCGCAGCCTCGCGGCGCAGGCGGCGCTCGAGCTCGCGGAACCGTTGCGCCTCGCGTTCGAGGCCGGGGCACTCAATGCGCCGCTGCCGAAGGCGCTCAAGTCGAAGACCGAGGCGATGGAAGCCGCACTCGCTGCGTATCGTGCGGCTGCCGACTACGGGATCGCCAATGTCGCGACTGCCGCGACTTATGCGACGGCGGAGATGTACCGGCGCCTCGCGCGCGACCTGCTGGCCTCGGAGCGTCCGCGCAACCTCGACACCGAGGAGCTCGAGCAATACGAGTTGTTGCTCGAGGAACAGGCCTACCCGTTCGAGGAAAAGGCGATCGAGTTGCATGAGGCGAATGCGGCGCGTGCCGCCGCGGGTTTCTATGACGATTCCGTGCGGGCAAGCTATGCGGCGCTCGCCGAGCTGAAACCCGCGCGTTATCGCAAGGAAGAGCGGCTGCCTGCGGAGACCGGCGAACCTGCGTTCGATGCTGCGCTTGCCGAGCTCGCGGCCGGGCGCTGGGCCGAGGCCGAGGCGTGGCTCGCGACGGTGCCTCCGCGCCCGGCGTCGCTGACGGCGTCTGGTATCGCCCGGCGCATGCAGGGGCGCCTGGAGGACGCCATGGAGGCCTACCGGGCCGGGGCGGAAATCGACCCCCTGGATCCGCTACCGGCGGTCAATCTTGGCGTACTTCTTGACCTATATCTCGGCCGCCCGACGGCGGCCCTCGCAGAATACGAGCGGTACCAGGCCCTGCTGCCGGAGCCGGATGTCCAGGTTGCGGCCTGGATCACGGAAGTCCGGATTCGTGCCGGGCGGGAAGAGCAGAGTGCGGAGGCCGTGCCATGAAATGCTGGGCGCTGATCGTCGCGATGCTGCTGGCTGGCGCTGCAACGGCGCAGGAGCCTGCGAAGAAGCCCGCCGAGGCACCCGTCGCGCCGCCGCCACCGCGCGACGCACGATTCAGCACGGTCGACCGACTGGAGCTCGAGACCACTTCGATCACCGGCAATCGCGAGCTGCCGAAGGTCATGTACATCGTGCCGTGGAAGAAGGCCGATCTCGGTGACCTGTCCGGCAAGCCGGCCCGCTCGCTGATCGACGAAGTTCTCGCGCCCGTGGACCGCGATGTGTTCCGGCGCGAGGTGGACTACTACGAAGCATTGGCCGCGCCGCAGGCGCAGCCTTAACGCCTTTCGAAACGGTAGGGAGACACCAGGAGTCACCCCATGGACATGTTTGGAACGATGATCAGTTTCTTCCAGGACGGCGGGATATTCATGTACCCGATCGCCCTGGTCGCGGCACTTGGCATCGCGGTTGCGATCGAGCGCTATTTCTACCTGTGGTATACGGAGAGCGCCAACCGCCGGGTCTGGGGCGAGGTCGCGCCATTCCTCGGGCAGGGCGACTACCGCCGAGCGCTCGCGGCTACCACCGACTCGAAGTCGGCAATCGGCCAGATCCTGAGCTACGGTCTCGCGCGTGTACAAAGCGCGCGACGGCGGGATGACGTCGAGAAGGCGATGGAGGAAAGCCTCATGGAGGTAGTGCCGCGCCTCGAGCGCCGCACCCACTACCTCGCGAGCTTCGCCAACATCGCGACGCTGCTCGGCCTGCTCGGCACCATCATCGGCCTGATCCAGGCCTTCCAGGCCGTGTCCAGCGCGGACCCGGCGGAGAAGGCCGAATTGCTGTCGGCGTCGATCTCGGTCGCCATGAACACGACGGCCTTCGGCCTGATCGTGGCAATTCCGCTGCTGTTGCTGCACTCGGTCTTGCAGTCGAAGACGACGCAGATCGTGGATAGCCTGGAGATGGCGTCGGTCAAGTTCCTGAACACCGTCGTCGAGCGCCGGTCGGAGCCTGCGTGAGCGTCGTCACCCGCGCCGCGCGTCGCCACCGCCGCAAGGACGCGGAGGAACTGTCGGTCACGGCCTTCATGAACCTGATGGTCGTTCTGGTGCCGTTCCTGCTCATCACGGCAGTGTTCTCGCGCCTGACGATACTCGAGCTGAACCTGCCGAGTTCGAGTCAGTCGGTGCCGGAAACCCCGCAGGCGATCAACCTGGAAATCATGGTACGCGAGGGTCGCATCGAGGTCGCGGACCGTGGCAGCGGGCTGTTGCGCGCATTCCCGGATGTCGATGGAAGGCGGGACATCGCGGGCCTTGGCCGGTTCCTTGCCGACGAGATCAAGCCGCGCTTCCCCGAACTCGCGGCCGCGACGATCCTGCTCGAACCGCAGGTTCCCTATGACACCGTCGTCCAGGTGATGGACACCGTCAGGGTGCGCAGTCTGTCCGAAGAAGGGCGCGTGATGCAGCGGGAGCTGTTCCCGGATATCTCGATTGGCGACGCACCGACGCTCGAGGAGGGCAGATGAGTCACTCGGCACGCGCCAAGCGTATGGAGCGTCACCACAAGCGCAATCGGCCGGCGTCGCTCTCGCTCGTCTCGCTGATGGATATCTTCACGATCCTGGTGTTCTTCCTGCTGGTCAACTCGGCCGAGGTGCAGTCGCTCGAGCCGCCGAAGATTCTGAAGCTGCCGGAATCGGTCGCGGTCGAGAAGCCGCGTGAGACCGTCATCGTCATGGTGACGAGGGACCA
>CAYZDW010000202.1:0-3983 GCA_964477175.1 uncultured Steroidobacteraceae bacterium
CGATGCCACCGGCGACGAAAAGGCCAAAGAAGGCAAGTGCGGTGAAGGCAAGTGCGGCGAGGGCAAGTGCGGCGAGGGCAAGTGCGGCGAGGGCAAGTGCGGCGCCGACAAGAAGGAAGCCGAGAAGCCGCAGGGCTGATCGACTCTGCCGGCGCGGTCAATCCGCGTCATCGCGGCGGCGGACCGGGAAACCGGCCGCCGCCTTTTTCATTCGCCGGCGAGCCAGGCAACGCGCCAACGCCCGCCGCCGTCCGGCGCCAGGATCGCGTGCAGTACCGGCAGTGCCGAGCGCAGGTCGGCGTCGACCTTCCAGGGCGGATTGACGAGCAGCATTCCGGAGCCATTGAGTCCTGCGCGCGAATCGTCCGGATGCACGCAGAGTTCCACGGCCAGCACGCGCCGCAGATCCGCATCGAGCAGCCGGCGATGGAAGCGTGCGATCACCGAGGCCAGCTTGATCGGATACCAGGCGGCGAGCACGCCCTGCGGCCAGCGCTGTGCGGTGGCCGCCAGCGCATCGGCGACACGCTCCAGATCGGTCTGCTGCTCCTCGTAGGGCGGATCGATCAGCACCAGGCCGCGCTTTTCCCGCGGCGGCAGCAATGCCGCCAGCGCTTCAAAGCCGTCCCGGCAATGCACGCCGAAACGCCGGTCGCCGTGGAACTCGTGGCTGAGGATTGCGGCCTCCGCAGGCTCGATGTCGCAAAAAGCAGCGCGGTCATCCGGCCGTAGCAGCGCCGCGGCGATGCAGGGCGAGCCGGGATAGATTTTCAACGCGGCAACGTTCCCGGGATCGAAGGCGCGGATGACATCGAGGTAGCGGCGGAGCGGGGCGGGCAGGCGACAAGTGTCCGCGGCGGCGAGCCGAAGCACGCCGCGAGCCGCCTCCGCGGCGCTGTCGCGCGAGGCGAGGTCGTAGCGGGCGCGGCCCGCATGGGTGTCGAGATAGTAGAGCGGGCGTTCCTTTTGCGTCAGGCGCGCAAGCACCGCGACGAGTACGACGTGCTTCACGACGTCGGCGAAATTACCGGCGTGGCAGGCGTGGCGGTACTTCAAGCGTTACCGGATTCGGCGAGCCAGTCGCGCGGCCGGAGGAAATCGTGGCTGAGCCGTTCCTCGGGCGAGCCGGGCTCGGGCTGCCAGCCGTATTCCCAGCGCGCTAGCGGCGGCAGCGACATCAGGATGGACTCGGTGCGCCCGCCGGACTGCAGCCCGAACAGCGTGCCGCGGTCGTGGATCAGGTTGAATTCCGCGTAGCGGCCGCGCCGGTAAAGCTGGAACTGCCGCTCACGATCGCCGAAGGGCAACGCGCGACGCCGTTCCGCGATCGGCAGATAGCCCTCGAGGAAAGCGTCGCCCACGCGGCGCACGAAGGCGAAGCAGGCCTCGAAACCCCAGTCGTTGAGGTCGTCGAAGAAGAGCCCACCGATGCCGCGCATCTCGCCGCGGTGCGGCAGGAAGAAGTAGCGGTCGCACCAGGCCTTGAAGCGTTCGTAAGTGCCGGGCGGGCAAGCTTCGCAGGCCGATCGCGCGACGCGGTGCCAGTGTCGCGCGTCCTCTTCCTGTGGATAGTATGGAGTCAGGTCGAATCCACCGCCGAACCACCATGCGGTCTCGCCGCTGGCCGGCTCGGCGACGAACAGGCGCAGGTTCATGTGCGAGGTCGGGACATGGGGATTGCGCGGGTGCAGGACGAGCGATACGCCCATCGCCTCGAACGGCGCGCCCGCGAGCGTGGGGCGCTCCGCGCTCGCCGAGGCCGGCATGCACGCGCCGTGGACCTGCGCGAAATTGATGCCGCCTTGCTCGAAGAGCGCGCCGTCCTTCAGTACCCGGGTCTCGCCGCCGCCGCCCTCGGGCCGGCGCCAGCTGTCACGGCGAAACTGCGCGCCGCCATCGGCGCGCTCGAGCGCCTGTGTCAGGCGCTCCTGCAGTTCGAGCAGCCATGCGCTGACGGCGACGCGATCGGGCATGGCTCACTCCTTGGCGCCGCGGGTCTTGCCGGCTGTGGCGCGCGGCGCGGATTTTTTCTTCGCAGCGGTTTTCCTGCGCGCGCCTTTCCGCGCTGCAGGAACCGCTGCGGCAACGGCGGCCGCCTCGATTGCCGGTGCCGCCGGTGCTGCCTTCTTCGCGCCGCGGCGTCCGAAGCGGCCCTTGCCGCGTTCGGGCGCGGCGGCCAGGAGCGCCACGCACTCATCGAGCATGAGCGAGGCCGGGTCGCGATCCTTCGGGATCCTGGCGTTGCGCTTGCGATCGGTGATGTAGGGGCCGTAACGGCCCTTGAGCACCTGCACGCCCGCGTCCGGGAAATCGAGAATCGTGCGTTCGCGGTCGGCCTGCTGCTTGGCGGCGACGATCTCGAGCGCGCGTTCGAGCGTCACCGCGAACGGGTCGTCTTCCTTGATCGAGGCGAATTTCGCGCCGTACTTGACGTAGGGCCCGTACTGGCCGCGGCCGACGCTGATCGGCGTGCCGTCCGGTCCATGCCCGAGCGCGCGCGGCAACGACAGGAGCCTGAGCGCATCCTCGAGCGTGACGTCGTCCATGCGCTGGCCCGGCATCAGACTTGCGAATCTGGGCTTGTCCGGATCGTCGCGCGTGCCCTGCTGCACGAACGGGCCATACTGGCCCATGCGAACGGCGATCGGCTTGCCGGTCACCGGGTCGCGGCCGATCTCGCGGGATTCGGCGACCTCTTCGCGGCTGACGGTCTTGCCGATGTGCTCGACGAGCTTGGAGAACGGCTTCCAGAATCGCGCGAGCTCGGGGCGCCACTCCTTCTCGCCGTTCGAGATCTCGTCCAGCACGTCCTCCATGAGCGCCGTGAATCCGTAATCCACGTAAGTTTCGAAGTACTTGACGAGGAAGCGGCTGACGATCTTGCCGATGTCGGTCGGGACGAAGGCGCGGCCCAGCATCTCGACGTACTTGCGGTAGCGCAGCGTCTCGATGATCGAGGCATAGGTCGAGGGACGGCCGATGCCGTGGCTCTCGAGCGACTTCACGAGGCTCGCCTCGGTGTAGCGCGGCGGCGGCTGGGTGAAATGCTGCTCGGGCCGCAAGGCTTCGAGCGCCACCTGGTCGCCCGGCTCAAGCTCGGGCAGGCGCTGCTCGTCTTCGCTCTCGACGTCGGTCTCGTCCTCGTCGTGGTCCTCGTGGTAGGCGGCCAGGAAACCCGGCTCCAGCAAGGTCTGGCCATTGGCGCGGAACACGTGACGGTTCGCGGCGGATGCGTCGCGCTTGCCCGCGACGAGATCCACCGCGACCGTGTCGAACACCGCGGGCGCCATCTGGCAGGCGACCGCACGTTTCCAGATCAGCGCATAGAGCCGCCGCTGGTCCTCGTCGGGGATGTCCGAATCGGATTGCTGCGGCAGAGCCGCGGCCGATGTCGGGCGGATCGCCTCGTGCGCTTCCTGGGCGTTCTTCGACTTGGTCTTGTAAATATTTATTCCGTCTGAAAGCGCCTTCTCCCCGAAGGTCGTGCGAATCGTGTCGCGGATCTCGGTGACGGCGTCCTGCGACAGCGAGACGGAGTCGGTGCGCATGTAGGTGATGAAGCCGGCTTCGTAGAGCCGCTGCGCCGTCTGCATGGTGCGCCGCGCGGTGACGCCGCGCTTGCGGGCCGCTTCCTGCTGCAGCGTCGAGGTCGTGAACGGCGGCGGTGGATTGCGGCGCTTCGGCTTGCGCTCGACAGTGTCGACCGTCAGCACGCCGCCCGCGGCGGCGATGATCGTGCGCTCGGCCTCGCGGGCCTGCGTCTCGCCCGTGATCGTGAAGCGTCCCTTCTGGGTGTCGGCCTCGACCTTCTCGCCGCGGTACTCGATCAGTCGCGCCGGGAAACGCGCCTTGTCACTGGCCGCGTCGGCCTCGATGGTCCAGTACTCCTGGCGGACGAAGCGCGCGATCTCCTCCTCGCGCTCGCAGATCAGCCGCAGCGCGACGCTCTGGACGCGGCCGGCCGAAAGCCCCGGCTTGATCTT
>CAYZDW010000203.1:0-5238 GCA_964477175.1 uncultured Steroidobacteraceae bacterium
TCGTGCGCCGGCTGCTCGCGGGCGGTGAACCACCCGGATTCACGACGCCGGCGCGGCTGATGGGAGCCGATTTCGTCACCAGGCTGCCGGGAACGACGAAGATCACCGTTGAATGAGTTGAAACCAGCCGCCGGCGCAGTCCACGAGGCCCGCGCGCTACCGGCCGACCGCGACGAATTCCAGCCGCCCGCCTGGCTCAGCCACCGCCATCTGCAGTCGGTGCTGCCGAGCCTGCCGCTGCGGCGCGCGCCCGTCGAGCGGCGCGCACGGCCCGTGATCGCCGCGAGCCGCCAGCTCGTGCTCGACTGCGGTGACGGCGCCCGGCTGATGGGCTGGTACGCGGATCCGCCGGCGGCCGCGGGTCCGGGACTGCTGCACCTCGCGGTGCTGCTGCATGGCTGGGAGGGCAGTTCCGAATCGCTGTACGTGCTGTCCGTGGCGCAGTTGCTGCACGAACGCGGATTCGCCGTGATGCGGCTCAACCTGCGCGACCACGGTGGCAGCCATGCGCTGAACAAGGGCCTGTTTCATTCCTGCCGCATCGCGGAAGTGGTGGGCGCCATGGCCCGCCTGCAGTCGCTCTTTCCCGATGCGCGCTTGTCGCTTGCCGGTTTCTCGCTGGGCGGCAACTTCATGCTGCGGGTCGGTGCACGCGCCGCCGGCGCGGGGATCCGGATCGCGCGCATCGTCGCGGTCTGCCCCGTGCTCGAGCCGGCGACGACACTCGCAGCGCTTGAGGCGGGTCCCGCCATGTACCGGCAGTATTTCCTGTTCAAGTGGCGCCGCTCGCTGCGCGCCAAGCAGGTCGCCTGGCCCGCGGCCTACGACTTCGGTGAACTGCTCGGCGAGCGGTCGCTGACCGCGATGACCGAGCGCATGGTGTTGAAGTACACCGACTTCCCGGACCTCGCGAGCTACCTCAGGGGCTATGCAATCACGGGCGATGCGCTCGCTGGTCTGCAGGTGCCGGCGCGCATCATCATTTCGCATGACGATCCGATGATCCTTGCACACGATCTCGACAAGCTCGCGCGGCCGCCGGCACTCGCGCTGACGGTCACCGCGCGCGGCGGCCATTGCGGGTACATGGATGCCTTACGCGGCCCGAGCTGGATCGACCGCGCCATCGTCGAGGAGCTGCTCCGCGCCTGAGCCTTCAGTGGCCGGTTGCCGCGCGCATGAGCTCGAGCCACTTAAGGTAACGCGCGAGCAAGCGCTGGTCCGGCTCCGGCTCGAGGCGCTGCATCGGCTGTCTTTCGAAGTCCGCGGGTTCGCCCGCAACCAGGAATGCGAGACCGCGCAAGGTGGCCTCGCGATCGCTCGCTCGATCGACCGGTACGCCCGAGAGGCACGCGAGCATGCGACACAGCAGGCGATTTTCGGCCAGCCCGCCGCTCGCGATCAGCCGGTTTGGCGATTCCAGGTGGCGGTCCATCTCATCCAGGTTGGCCTTGATCAGGAAAGCGACGCTCTCGAGCACCGCGCGGCACTGTTGCAGCTCCGAGCCCTCGCCGACGAAACGCGACTCGAAATCAGGGTTCCAGTACGGCGAGCCTAGGCCCGCGACGCCATTCAGGAAGAACGGCGCGCCGTCATCCGCAAGCGATGCCGCATCGAGCAGCGCCAGCATGCGGTCAGCCGCGGCGCCCTGGTGTCGCTCGAGCCAGGACAGGGCTGCACCCGCGCCGTTGACTGTGCCCTCGAGCACGAAATCATAGTGCGCATCGTCAGCGCGGACCACGCTGGTCAGGAGCGGCGGCGCGCGCAGCGCCGAGGCCGTCGCACGCAGCACGAACGCGCCGGTTCCCAGGTTCACGTAAGCCGCGCGCGCATCGAGCGGCCCGGCTGCGAACGGCACGACCGACTGGTCGCCGTTGCAGACGACGACTGGAATGGCCTTGCCGATCGACGCCAGCGTGCCGAAACGCGACTTCGTGCCAATCGCCCGCGGCAATATCGCGCGTGGAACCCCGAAGAGCTCCAGCAATTCGTCGGACCAGTCGCGCCGGAACGGCGACCAAAGCTGCGTGCGCGCAGCATTGGCCGCATCCGCCAGCGTCGGGCGTTCGGCCAGCAGTCGGTGTAGCAGATAGCTCGCGAGCGGCCCCGCCCGCAGCGTGCTTTGCGCGGCGGCGGTGCGCACCTCGGGCAGGTGGTCGAGGCACCAGCGCAGCTTGCTCGCGCCGTAATGCGGAGACAGCGGCAGGCCCGTCAACTCATGCACCTCGGCCGCCTTGCGCGCGAGACCCTTGAGCCAGGAGGCGTTCCGCCGGTCTTGCCAGGAGATGATCGGCGCAAGCGGCCGGCCGTCCCGCGCGTCCCAGCAGGCGAGGCTCGAGCGCTGCACCGCGAATCCAGCTGCGGCCCAGCGTCCGGTCGGGACCAGGCGTGCGAGTTCCGCGAGGGCGGTTGCGACGCTCGCGACGACTTCCTCGGCGTCGTGCTCGACGTGGCCGAGTCCGTTGTGCTGCGTCGCGATGGTCACGAGCGCGGCGCCCTCGAGCATGCCGCGCGCGCCGTACGCTGCGGCGCGAGTGGCGTGCCCGCCCTGATCGATCGCGATAAAGACCGGGTCGCTCACGCGCGCCGCTCGACGTTGCCCGAAAGCTCCGCGAGCAGGCGCGCCGGCGCCATGGATTCGACCAGCGACACGCCGCGCGCGTGCAGCGCCCGCGCGAGCCCGCCGTCGGTGACTTCGTAGACCGCCCAGATCCAGGATCCGCCAGGCAGCGGCCCGGCGGCGGGTAGCCAACGGTGATCGCAGAACGCGAATTCGGGCTGCAATGCCTCGAGCGCGGACAGTTGTGCGGCAGGTTGGCCCTCGAACACCCAGCCGACAGGCAAGCTGGCCGCCGCACGCGCGAGGCGGCAGGCCTCGGCGTCGAAAGAGATCATTACGCAGCGATCTAGCACGCCGGCGAGCGCCGCAAGGACGCGCTCGATGCAATTCTGCCGCCCGTGGTGCACGAGGCTCGCGCGCTTGAGTTCGACGAAAGCCCTGGCCTGGGGGAGCTCAGCCATCAGCGCCGCAACCGCCGCGAGCCTCGGCAGGCGCGTGCCGGCGTGGCGTGTGCCGAAGCGCCGCGGTTCGCAGGCGTCGACGCCGTCGAGCTGGCCCGACATCATCAGGCGCAGGTCGCCGGTCGAGCTGCTCGTACGGTCGAGACCCGCATCGTGAATCACGTAGGGCACGCCGTCGGCCGAGAGCTGCACGTCGAACTCCACATGACGCAGGCCGAGGCGCCAGGCGGCCTCGAGTCCCGGCAGGGAATTTTCGGGAAAGTGTTCCGCGTCGCCGCGGTGTGCGACGATTTCGGGAAGGTCACTCCGGGCGGGGGCTGGTGTCAACATCACTCCGCTGAGTTGCCGGGATTATAGGAGTCTCATTGCGACCAAAGTGGATTGTCTTGTGGGTCGCCTGCGCCTGCTTCCTTGCGGCCTGCAGCCGGCAGGAGTCCGACTGGCGCGCCGCGCAAGGCGAGGACAAGGTGCTCGCCTACGAAACGTACCTGGAGCATTTCCCGGCCGGAGCCCATGCCGCGGAGGCCCGCGCGAGGATCCGCGAGCTGCAGGAAGAGCGCGAATGGGCGCGCGCGAATCGGTTGCAGACGCCCGAAGCCTACCAACGCTATCTCGGCGCCTACCCCGAGGGCCGCTACGCTGCGGAGGCGCGCGAGCGCCTGTCGGATTTCGTGCTGGCCCGCGCGCCTTCGGCGGACCACCCGTACGCCGTGCAGCTCGGCGCATACTCGAGTGAGGAAGCCGCGCGTGCGAGCCTTCTTCGCCTTTCCCGCGATCACGCCGATCTGCTTGAAGGCCTGCAGCCGCGCATCCTGCCGCCCGACGGCACGCGGCAACTGTGGCGGCTGCGCGCGGGACCACTCGCCGAGGCGGCGGCGCGCACGCTCTGTGCGGACCTTTCGGCACGTGCCGAGGATTGCGTGCCCGCGGCGGAATGACTCAGCCGGTCACGCGCCGCCAGAGCGCGC
This sequence comes from uncultured Steroidobacteraceae bacterium, assembly GCA_964477175.1. GTDB lineage: Bacteria > Pseudomonadota > Gammaproteobacteria > Steroidobacterales > Steroidobacteraceae > SCUD01. Next base: position 3,990 of record CAYZDW010000203.1, read on the forward strand.
GACCGATCAACCGTGCCTTGTCTGACAGACCGAATCGTTTCAGATTAGTGCGGATGACGCCCTCCGTGAAGCGCGTGCGCTTCGAGTAGTCGATGCGCACGTCCACCAGCATCGGCTGGCCGGAAGCCGCGGCTGCGAGCGCATCGGCGATGACCCGATCGATGTCATCGTCATTGCGCATGGCCCGGAATCCAACGCGATTGGCGCGCGCGAGGCCCTCGAAGTCGAGCTCCGGCAGCACGGTGCAGGTCTTGCGGTTGTAAGGCGTCTCCTGGGCCTGGGCGATCTGCGCGAGCTCCCCGTCATTGAACACGAACCAGACGACGCCGGCCTTCTGCGCGACCGCGGTCGCCATTTCGAGCCCGGTCATGCGCACCGCGCCGTCGCCGACGATGCCGACGACCACGCGGTCCGGCCTTGCCAGCTTCGCGCCGATCACGGCTGGGACGCAGTAGCCCATCGAGTTGAAGTCTGACGGCGAGAAGAAACAGCGTGTGCCGTGGATCGGCAGGAGCTCGGCGACCAGAAATGTGTGGTTGCCGTCGTCGGCCACCACGATCGCATCGTCCGGCAACCGGTGCCGCAGCGCGTCGAAGAACCGGGCCGGATTCACCCGGCCCTTCGAATCGTGGGCCAGCCACTCGTCGTGGTAGGCGCGCTTGTCGGCGGCGATCCGCTCGCTCACGCGCCGCGCCCGGCTCGCGCCACCCGGCACCGTGCCCAGCGACGCGGCGAGGGCGGCGAGCACCGCGCTCGCGTCGCCCTCCAGCGCGACGGCTGCCGGGTAGTTGGCGCCGAACACGCGTGGATTGATGTCCACGTGGATCAGGTTCGCGGGCGGCTCGTAACCGTAGCTGCCGGTCGGTATCTCGGCAAAGCGCGTGCCCACGGCCAGCAAGCAGTCGCAGTCGCGAAATGCGTTTTCCGAAGCGGGCACCGCGGCGGGTCCGAGCGCAAAGCCCGCATGCAGCGGGTGACTGGCCGGAAACGCCGACAAACCCTGCAGCGTCGTCGCGACCGGCGCACCGAGGATCTCGGCGAGCAGGCGCAGTTCCGCGGTCGCATCGACCGCGCCCCAGCCGCAGAAAATGCCCGGCCGTTCAGCCCGACGCAGGAGTTCCGCGGCCTTTGCAATGTCCGCGGACGCGGCCTTGTGGCCGGCACGAGGCTGCGGCATGAACGCCGGAATGTCGCCGACTTCGCCGGGCATCAGTTGCAGGTTGACCGGGATCTCGACGAACACCGGACC
>CAYZDW010000204.1:0-11033 GCA_964477175.1 uncultured Steroidobacteraceae bacterium
GATGAGTTCGCCGATGCGCGCGAGAAAATCCGTGCTCATCGTGGGGTTGAAGCGCTGCGAATCGTGCGAGCCGCAGGCCAGCAGGCCGAGATTGCCCTTGGGGCCGAGCGGCACGAGCGCGACCGAACCGATCTCGACGGATCCGACTCCGAACAGGAAATCGCGCTGCGAGTCACGCAGCTGCCCGCAACGCGGCTTGCCGGAGCTGAACAGCGTGTCGAATGAGCGCAGATCCGGAGCGTCGGGCCGCACGACGCGCAGGAACCGGGACTCCGCCAGGCCCGCGGGCACGGCGGCCTGCGTCAGTACGAGCACGGATTGGCCCGCGTCGAAATCCTCGCGCAGCGACGCCTCGATCGCCTTGATCACCGCGGCACGGTCTACCGTGGCGATCAGGCGGCGCGCCATCGTCAGCACTCGCGCACCCAGGCCGTCGTTCTCTCGCGCGACGTCGACGAATTCCTTGAGCTTGCGCTCCAACTGCCGGTTACGCTCGCGCAGCACCTCGACCTGGCGCTCGAGCAGCGAAACGGTCGTCGCGCCGCCACGCGAGTCCGGCAGGCGAATTTTCGCCAGGAGCTGGGCGTGCCGATCGAAGAACTCGGGAGTTGCGGCCAGGTAGGAAGCGACGGCCGCTTCGTCGACTTCGGCGATTTCGACGCCGCGCATCGCACGTGTCGTCATATTGGTACTTCTCCCTCGAATGCTGTCTCCGCCGGCCCGGTCATCCAGATCGGCTCGCCTGGCCCCTTCCATTGTATGTCGAGCCGCCCGCCGGGCAGGTCAACTTGCACGTTTTCATCGAGCAGGCCGTGGCGCCGGCCGACCGCGACCGCGGCACAGGCGCCCGTACCGCAGGCGCGTGTCTCGCCGGTGCCGCGTTCGTGGACCCTGAGGCGGATATGGCCGCGGCCGACCACTTCCATGAAACCGACATTGGTGCGGCGCGGAAAGCGCGGATGATTCTCGATCGCGGGCCCGAGCCGGGCGACCGGCGCGTCGGTGACCGACGGCACGCGGATGACCGCGTGCGGGTTGCCGACCGACACGGCGCCGATCTCGACCTCGCTCGCGCCGACCGTGAGCGGGTAGACATAAGCCTCGCCGCTCGCCTCGAATGGCAGCGCCGCCGGGTTGAAGTCCGGTATACCCATGGTCACGGAAACCTGGGCGCCGCGTATCTTCGCCTGGACCAGTCCGCCCGGGCTGTCCAACACGAACTCCGGGGACTGGCCGCCATTCCTCGCGTGGAGAAACCGGGCGATGCAGCGCGCACCGTTACCGCACTGTTCGACCTCGCGGCCGTCGGCGTTGAAGATCCGGTAGAAGACCGCCGTACCCTCGCGGCGAGGCGGTTCCAGCATCAGCGCCTGGTCGAAGCCGATGCCTGTGTAGCGGTCGGCCAGGCGGCGGAAGGTGTCGGCGTCGGGTGGGCCCATGGCGGGGGCATCGAAGATGATGAAGTCGTTGCCGAGTCCATGCATCTTCGTGAAACGCATGGCGGGATTCTAGCGCGATTTGACCGCTAGAATGAGCCCATGCACATCCATGCAATGCGCGCGGACATTACGACGCTTGCCGTCGATGCTATCGTCAATGCCGCGAACTCCTCGCTGCTGGGCGGGGGTGGCGTAGACGGAGCGATCCACCGTGCCGCGGGCCCGGAACTGCTGGCCGAATGCCGCAAGCTCGACGGCTGCGCGACCGGTGACGCAAAAATCACCGCCGGCTACCGATTGCCCGCCAGGCACGTGATCCACACGGTGGGTCCGGTGTGGCAGGGCGGGCGAGCCGGGGAACCCGCGCTACTGCGCTCCTGCTACCAGCGCTCCTTGCAACTCGCGGAGCGGCACGGCCTGGCTTCGATCGCGTTCCCATCCATCAGCACCGGCATCTACGGCTATCCTGTGGAGCCTGCGGCGCGGATCGCGGTCCAGGCGGTGCGAGAATTCGCCGCGGGGGCCATGACACTCCGCGAGGCGATATTCTGCTGCTTTTCCGAGGGGGATCTCGACGTATACCAGGGGCAGCTCGCGGCATGATCAGCGGGGATCGACTGCCGACACTCTCTGCTCCGCGCGTGGCGCTGCGCTGGCTCACGGATGCGGACGTCGAGGCGCTGTACGCGATCTTTTCGCATTCGACGGTCATGCGTTACTGGAGCACGGTGCCGATGTCGGACCTGGAGCAGGCGAGGAAACTGGTTTCCGACATTCATGAGGGCTTTCGCGCGCGGCGCCTGTTCCAATGGGGCGTGGCCCGTCTCGAGGACGACCGGATTATCGGCACCTGCACTCTGTTTGCCATCCAGGAGACTCAGGGACGCGCTGAAGTCGGCTACGCGCTCGGGCACGAGCACTGGGGCCGCGGCTACATGAACGGGGCGCTGACGGCATTGGTCGGATTCGCTTTCGGAACGCTCGAGCTGCGGCGACTCGAGGCCGATGTCGATCCGCGCAATTCGGGTTCGATCAAGGCGCTGGAACGTCTGGGTTTCCGGCGCGAGGGCCTCCTGCGCGAACGTTGGAAGGTCAACGGGGAGCTGCAGGACTCGGTGTTTCTCGGCCTGTTGCGAAGCGAATGGCGGTCCGGTCCGGCGGAATGACGGAGATCCTGATCGTTCCATTCCGGCGCGAGCTTGCGCCCGCATTCCGGCAACTGAATCTCGACTGGATCGAGCGGCTGTTCGTCGTGGAGGAGGCCGATCGCAAGGTGCTGGATGCCCCCGAGCAGGCGATCATCGCGCCGGGCGGCCAGATCTTCTTCGCGCTGGATGCCGGCGAGCCCATCGGCACGGTCGCGATGATCCGGGTCTCGGAAAAGCGCTTTGAACTCGCCAAGATGGCAGTGGCGCCATCGCACCAGCGACGCGGCATCGGCGAGCAGCTCGGCGCCGCGGCGATCGCCTTTGCTTGCGGCGTGGGCGCGGACACCGTCTTCCTGCTGACCAACAGCAGCCTGGCCGGCGCGATCCGGCTTTACGAACGACTGGGATTCCGCCACCGGCCCGATCCGGATCCCCCGGAGTACGCCAGGGCCGACGTGTACATGGAATTGCCAATTGGCCGCTCGGGGAGTTAAGTAACCCCCCTTTCGGGAGGATAGTGACATGCCTAAGTTCGTCATCGAAAGAGAGATTCCAGACGCCGGCAAGCTGAGCGCAGCGGATTTGCAGGCGATCTCGCAAAAATCCTGCGGCGTGCTGCGCGAGATGGGCCCGCAGATCCAGTGGGTGCACAGTTACGTCACCGACGACAAGATCTACTGCGTCTACAACGCGCCGGACGCGGCCAGCGTGCGCAAGCACGCCGAAATGGGCGGATTCCCTGCCAACAGCGTAGCGCGCGTGCGCCGCATCATCGACCCGACGACTGCGGAATCAGCGGCCTGACCGCACGCAAGCGATGCACAAGAGCAAGCTCGCGGGATTCATCATCGATTGCCGGACCGGCGACCTGAAGTCGGACGCCACATTCTGGTCCGCGGCGCTCGGCATGGAGTTACGCGGCCTGGCCGGCGAGGAGGGCGAGACGTACATGCGTCTCGTCGACCCCGACGACCGGCTGCATGTCGAAGTGCAGTCGGTCGATCACGAAAGCCGCGTGCACCTCGACATTGAGGCGGACGATGTCAAGGCGGAGGTCCGCCGCCTCGAAAAGCTCGGCGCGAAACGCGTCGCGCAGGTCCGGACCTGGTGGGTCATGCAGGCGCCGACCGGGCAGAAATTCTGCGTCGTGCGCCCGCAGAGCGGCGATTTTGCGGAACGCGCCCGTCGCTGGGACTGACCAATGGCCGAGCTGAAGACCAAAAGCACCGATACGAGCGTCAAGGACTGGGTCGCGGCCAGCGCGGACCAGCAGCGCCGTAAGGACTGCGAGACCGTGATCCGGCTCATGAAACAGGCGACCAGCGCCGAGCCCAGGATGTGGGGCGCGAGCATCGTCGGCTTCGGGAGCTACCATTACAAGTACGAGAGCGGGCACGAGGGCGACATGTGCCTGACCGGACTTGCATCGCGCCGGGAGCTGGCGCTCTGCATCATGGATGGTTTCGCCGGGGATGACAGGCTCCTGGCGAAACTCGGGCCACACAGAAAAGGCAAATCGTGCCTGTATCTCAAGCGATTGTCTGATATCGACACGGGCGTGCTGAAGGAATTCGCGACGGCATCGGTGCGGCACATTCGGAGCAAGAACCAGAAGGGGAAATGATCATGGCGACATTCATGCAGCGATTCGGCGGCCAGACCTATGCGCTGATGCGCATCATGGCGGGGTTCCTGTTCCTTTGGCACGGAACGCAGAAGCTGCTCGGGTTCCCGGCGCCGCCGCCGGACGTGCCGACTTTCGTCATCTATATCGCAGGCCCGATCGAACTGATCGGTGGGACGCTGATCATGCTGGGACTGTTCACGCGCTGGGCCGCATTCATCGCTTCCGGCATGGCCGCCTTCGCCTACTGGATCGTGCACGGCCCGCAGGGCTTCTTCCCGATCCTTAATAACGGTGAACTGGCCGCCTTGTATTGCTTCGTGTTTCTCTACATTTCCGCGCACGGTTCCGGCATCTGGAGCATTGAAGGGGCGAGGAGCCGGTCTGGAGGCTGAGCGCCGGAGGCTATGCTGAACGTCGGCATCTATCTGTACGACGAGGTCGAAGTCCTCGATTTCGCCGGTCCCCTCGAGGTGTTTTGCACAGCCTCGCGAGTCTGGCGACGGCGCAATCCCGAAGGCGAGCCGCCGTTCACTGTGTTCACGGTCAGCCAATCGCGCGCCGCCATCCGCGCGCGCGGCGGGCTCATGGTCGAGCCGCATCTCGGGTTCGACGATGCCCCGGCGGTCGATATCCTCATCGTGCCGGGCGGGGTCATCGACGTGGAGCTGGCGAAGCCTGAGGTCATCGACTGGATCGCCGGTCGCGCTGGCGGCGCGAGGCTGACGGCGTCGGTCTGCACTGGCGCTTTCCTGCTCGGCAAGGCGGGGCTGCTGTCCGGCCGGCAAGTGACGACTCACTGGGAAGACATCGCGGACCTGCGGCGGGCGTTGCCGGATGCGCGGGTCGTCGAAGACCGACGCTGGGTCGATGAGGGGGATATCATCACGTCGGCCGGGATTTCGGCGGGCATCGACATGAGCCTGCACATCGTGCGGCGCATCGCCGGAGAGGAGCTCGCGGCCGCGACTGCGAGGCAGATGGACTATCGGTGGCAGGATCAGGCCGACTGACTCGCGCCGGATGAAAGCCCAGTGTTCGTCAAGGTCTGCTGTATCGCGAGTTTGACCGAGGCGCGGCTTGCGGTTTCGGCCGGCGCCGCGGCCATCGGGCTCGTATCCGAAATGCCGAGCGGGCCGGGCGTCATCCCGGAAGAACTGATCGCATTGATCGCGGCGGCGATCCCGCGCCCGACCGAAACCTTCCTGTTGACCGCATGGCGTGATGCCGATGCGATCGCCGCCCAGCACCGGCGCACCCGAACGACGGCGCTGCAACTCGTCGACCGTGTGCCTGTACCGGAACTGCGCAGGCTGCGAAAGATGCTTCCGGACGTGCGCCTCGTGCAGGTCGTGCATGTCAGCGGCGAGGAATCCGTCGAGGAGGCCCGTTCGGTCGCGGGGCTCATCGACACGCTGTTGCTCGACTCGGGCAATCCGCGGCTGCCGGTCAAGGAGTTGGGCGGCACGGGCCGCGTGCACGACTGGACCTACAGCCGGCGGATCCGCGAGACCGCGGGCGTGCCGGTGCTGCTGGCTGGCGGACTGCACCCGGGCAATGCCCGGGCCGCGATCGAGGCCGTGGCTCCGGCGGGCCTCGATGTGTGCAATGGCCTGCGGACGGACGGCGCGCTCGATGCGCGCAAGCTCACCGCGTTCTTCGCGGCAGCCGGCTGATATGATCGCGATTCTGCAGGCGCCTTGAGGAGACGGGCTATGATCGGTTATGTGTGTTTGGGTACGAATGACCTGCCGCGCGCGGCGAAGTTTTACGACGCGCTGCTCGGTGAAATTGGTGCGAAGCGTTTCATGGAATTCGACACGTTCATCGCCTGGGGCATCGGTCGCGACAAGCCGGGAGTCGCGCTGACGAAGCCATTCAACGGCAAGCCGGCGACTGTCGGCAATGGCGTGATGGTCGCGTTGGCTGTGGACAGCCCTGAGAAAGTGGACTCTTTGTACCGCAAGGCGATCGAGCTGGGCGGTACCGACGAGGGCCCGGCCGGGCCGCGTGGCGAGGGATTCTACGCCGGCTATTTCCGGGATCCTGACGGCAATAAGCTGAATTTCTTCTGCATGAAGTGAGCGCGCCATTTTCGATTGCGACGGTCGCCGGCTGGGGCGACATGGACGCCAACGCGCACATGGCGAATGTCGCCTACCTCAACAAGTGCGTCGATGCGCGCATGAGTTTTTTCACGGAGTGCGGGTTCCCCGCAACTGAATTTGCGAAGCGCCAGGTCGGGCCGGTGGTGCGCCGCGACGAGATCGAGTACTTTCGCGAGGTGACCCTGCTCGAGCCGCTTACCGTGACGCTGATGCTGGGCGGCGCCGCACTGGATGGCTCGAGATTCCGGTTGATCAATGAAGTGTTGCGGGCGGACGGCAAGCTCGCCGCACGCGTGCGCAGCGAGGGCGGGTGGCTGGATCTCGCGACGCGCCGGTTGACCGCGCCCCCGCCGGAGCTCATGGCCGCGCTGCAGCAGCTGCCGCGCAGCGCGGACTTCGAGGAGATGCCGTCGAGCCTGCGAACTGAAACGTAGACAAAGAGGGGGACGTGAATCATGGCCAGCAAATGGTGGTTCAAGGGACTGTTGCTCGAGACCTGCAACTGCGCGCACGGCTGTGCCTGTAACCTGACGGCACGCCCGACCTACGGCAACTGCAGGGCCATCGTCGGATTCAAGGTCAAGGAAGGGCGATACGGCGATACCGTACTGGACGGTGTCGATTTTGTGCTGTGCGCGGACTGGCCGGGCGCGATACACAAAGGCAACGGCAAGGGCTGCGTCATCGTGTCGGACAAGGCCTCGCCCGCGCAGCTTGAGGCGATCTCCGCCATCGCGACCGGCCAGGCCGGCGAGGGCGGTCCGTTTGCGATTTTCGCGAGCACCTACTCGGAGACTGCGAAAGTGCTGACCGGGCCGGTCTCGATGGAGAGCGGCGTGCGCCGTGCAAGCATTGATGCCGGCAAGTACGGCCATGCGAAGATCGGGCCGATCATCTCCGACATGGATGGCAGCGAGGCGGATGTGCACATGGTGATTCCGAACGGCTTCCAGTGGCGCGACGGCGTCATCGTCAATACCGAAGAAGCGACGCTGAATGTCGACGGGTTGTCGTACAGTTACAAGAATTCCAGCGCCTTCATCGCGGACTGCGCGTACAACTGCTGACGCGCGCCGCCGGTGAATCGCATCGCCTGGCGTGAAACGCTCCCAGGCGCGCTGGCACTCGCGCTGCTCGCGGCTTGGGCCTGGTCCGGCACGCTCGCCGATGCGCGCTTGATGGGCAGCGCGCCCGGCACGATGGGGATGCCGCTGCTGGCATTTCTCGCGATGTGGGCGCTCATGATGACGGCGATGATGACGCCGGCGATCACGCCGGTCGCAATGCTGTGGGCGCTCAATGTCAGCCGCAATGCGACTCCGGTCGCGCGCACGCGGCGGCTCTCGGCCTTCGTCGCAGGCTACCTGCTGGCCTGGGCCGCAAGCGGTGCACTCGCCTGGCTCGTCATGTGGACCGTCGAATCCTGGCTCGAACCAAGGCCGATGTACCTGAAGCCGACGGGCGTCGCGATCTTCGCGCTCGCGGGTCTTTACCAGCTGTCGCCGTGGAAGCAGACCTGTCTCTCGCACTGTCGCTCGCCGCTCGCGCTGATCGCCCGTTACGCCGCGTTGCGCCATCGGCTCCGCGACCTGCACGCGGGCCTGCACCATGGCCTCTATTGCCTGGGCTGCTGTTGGGCGCTGATGGCAGTGCTGGCGACGGTGGGTCTCATGAATATCCCGGCGATGATCGGGCTCACAATGCTGATATTCATGGAAAAAATGCTGCCGGCCGGCTGGCGTCTGGCGCAACTGACTGGCGTCGCACTGCTTGCCGCGGCGGTTTGGCTCGCGTTGTAAGATCGACCGCATGAGGGTCCATCACGGAAATTGCCACTGCGGCGCGCTCGGATTCGAGTACCGCACGGCCATCGAGCCCGCGGCCTGGTCCGTGCGAGCCTGCCAATGCTCCTACTGCCGCGCGCATGGCGGGGTCTACACTTCCGATCCGGCAGGGACGCTACGTTTCACGCATCGCGAACCGGAACAGCTGTCGCGCTACCGCTTCGGGCACCAGACGGCGGATTTCATTTTTTGCGGACGCTGCGGCGGGTACCTGGGCGCCGTGACGGATTTGGACGGCCGGACGCTCGCGGTTATCAACATCAATGCGATGGATCCGCGACCCAACGGATTGCCGGCCGCGCAGCCGATGTCCTACGACGGCGAATCCAGCGATGCGCGCGGCTCACGGCGCGCGGTGCGCTGGACGCCCGTGTCGGATTCCTAACGCTGCAGCACGTACTCGCCAGGCGCGTCGCAAAGCGGCGCGTAACCGGCCTGCGGCGCGCCCATCGCAGGCGGCGTCACTCGCCCGGGCGAGGAATGGGACTTGAGCCAGGCTGCCCAGGTCGGCCACCAGGATCCCGGTTGCGGCGCGGTCGTTTCGAACCACGCATCCGCGGCGAGCTGCGGATCGCTTGTGAGTCTCGTGCGCACCCGATGCCGGCGCTTCGGGTGCACCGGCCCGCTGACGATGCCGGCGTTGTGGCCGCCGCTCGTCAACAGGAAGGTGAATTCCGGCGACCCGGTCAGGCGGTCCAGCTTGTAAACCGACTTCCACGGCGCGACATGGTCGGTCTCGGTGCCGACGACGAACATCGGCACGCGGATGTCCGAGAGTTGCACGGTCTCGCCCTCGACCTTGAAGCGGCCGCCCGCAAGGTCGTTTTGCAGGTAGAGGCCCAGCAGGTATTCCATGTGCATCTTCCACGGCATTCGAGTGCCGTCGGCGTTCCAGGCCATCAGGTCGATCATGCCCTCGCGCTCGCCTTTGAGGTAGGACTTCACGGCCGGCTGCCACAGCAGATCGTGGGCGCGCAGCATTGCGAAGGCGCCGCCCATCTTGGCCGAATCAAGCACGCCCTCCTTGTACATGAGCGCCTCGAGCATCTCGATCTGCGCGGGGCTGATGAACAGCGACAGTTCGCCTGGCTCGCTGAAGTCGGTCTGTGCGGCGAACATCGTGATGTCGCGAATGCGCTTGTCCTCCTTCCGCGCGAGCGCCGCGGCCGCGATCGCGAGCAGCGTGCCCCCGATGCAATAGCCGACCGCGTGGATGTCGCGCCCCGGCACAACGGCTGAAACCGTATCGAGCGCGGTAAAGATTCCCTTGCGCAGATAGTCGTCCATGCCGAGTTCGCGATCCGCGGCGGTCGGGTTCTTCCACGAGATCATGAACACGGTATGTCCCTGGTCCACCAGCCATGCGACCAGGGAGTTCTTCGGGGACAAGTCGAGGATGTAGTACTTCATGATCCAGGCCGGCACGATCAGCACCGGCTCGGCCAGCACGTCGGGCGTGGTGGGGGAGTACTGGATCAACTCCATCAGCTCGTTGCGGAGGATCACCTGGCCCTCGGTGACTGCGACCTTCTGGCCGACACGGAAAGCGTCGGTGCCGGGCGCCTCGCCGCCGTTCAGCAAGCGTTCGAGGTCGTCGAGAAAGTTCTTGTAGCCGCGCGTGAGATTCAGGCCGCGCTCGGCGACGGTTTGCTGCAGCACTTCGGGGTTCGTCAGCGGATTGTTGGACGGCGACATCGTCTCGGCAACCTGGCGCGCCGCGAACTCCACGAGCTGCGCGTTGCGCGGCTCGACGCCGGGGACGGCGCGCGCCGACTGTTCGAGCAGCGCGATGCCGTTCTGGAAGGCCTGCGCGTAGACATTGAACGGGTACTGCTGCCAGGCCGGGCTCGAGAAACGCCGGTCACCGGTGTCGCTCGGCGCGAGCGGCTTGCCCTGCGCGGCCTCGGCATTGAAGCGCCACAGGTCCATGGCCTGCTTCAGCGCGTTTTGTTGCAACTCCACCTGCTTTGCTGGCGAACTCGCCAGGTGCAGCCACCAGTCCCAGAACGCCGCGCCATAATCCTGCGGCGCGAGACCGCCGGTCATCTTCGCGAGCATGGAGCGGAATTCGCGCTCGACGATATCGATCTTGTCTGTCTCTTGCGTCATCCCGCGATTATAAGGTGCCGGCAACCTCTAAAGGGTGTCCTTCAGCGCGCGGCTCGGATCGGCAAGACGTGCGGGGTCGGGCTTCACGCGCTCGCCGATCAGCTTGCGCGCCGTCATGAAGTCCTTGCCGTGATTGACCGCGTCGAGCGCGATCAGCTCGCCGTCGCGAAGGTAGCAGCAACTGAAGGAACGGCCGGCCGGATCACCGCGCAAGACGACGGCGTCATAGCCCTGGCATAGGCCCACGATCTGCAGTTTGAGTTCGTATTGATCGGACCAGAACCACGGTGTCTTGTCGTGCACCGTCGCGCGCCCGACGATGTTTGCCGCGGCGGTGCGACCCTGCTCGAAGGCGTTGTCCACGGATTCGAGCCGTATGCGGCGCCCGTAGCGGGGGCTTGGGTGGCTGCAGCAGTCGCCGATCGCGTAGACATTCGGGTCGCTGCTGCGACAGTGCTCATCCACGGCGATGCCGTCGTCACAACGAATGCCGGCTGCGCTCGCGAGATCCGTGTTCGGCACCACCCCGATGCCGACCAGCACCAGGTCCGCAGGCACGCGCGTGCCGTCGGTGCACTCGACGGTCGAGACATGTGCCTCGCCCGAGAACGCGTTGACGCGCCGCCCGGTCAGGATCGTGACGCCGTGCGTCGCGTGCTCGGCGCTGTAGAAGCGGCTCATTTCCGGCGCGACAACGCGGCTCATCACGCGATCCATCATCTCGATGACCGTCACATCGAGGTCGAGCTTGCGGAAGGTCG
>CAYZDW010000205.1:0-6377 GCA_964477175.1 uncultured Steroidobacteraceae bacterium
TCGTCCTAGACCGGCCCGCCGAGCGCAATGCGCTCTGCGCGGAATTGATCGGCGGGCTTATCGATGCACTGACGCAACTCGCCGCCGAGAGTGACCTGCGGGCGGTTCTCCTGACTGGCGCCGGCAGCGCCTTCTGCGCGGGCGCCGACATCGCTGAGATGCGCGCGGCTGGAGTGGCGGCGCCTGAGCAGAATATCGCCGACGCGCGGCGCTTCGTGGCGCTGCTCGACCGCCTCGAGCGTATGCCGCAACCCACCGTCGCGGTCGTCAATGGCGCGGCCTACGGCGGAGCGCTCGGCCTGATCGCGGCTTGCGACATCGCGATCGCGGGTTCCAGTGCGCGTTTCGCGTTCACCGAGGTCCGGCTCGGGCTGATTCCCGCGATGATTTCCCCCTATGTGCTTCGCGCCATCGGGGCCCGGCAGGCCGGGCGCTACATGCTGAGCGGTGAAGTCATGGATGCCGCAACTGCGGAGCGCATCGGACTCGTGCACGAGGCCGTCGGCGATACGGCCCTGCCCGAAGCCGTCCGGAAACTGATCGACGCGCTGCTCGCGGGCGGACCCTGCGCACAGGTCGAGATCAAGACCTTGCTGCGCCGAGTGACGGGTCGTACCGACACCGAAGATGCGGCATTGCGAGGCGAACTGACGCACTGGATCGCGCGAATGCGCGGCAGTGAGGAAGGTCGCGAGGGACTCTCTGCCTTCCTCGAGAAACGCCAGGCGAAGTGGCGTGATCCCGGCTGATGCTGCGCCGGCTCCTGATCGCAAATCGCGGCGAGATCGCGTGGCGCATCATGCGGACCTGCCGCAGGCTGGGCATCCACACGATCGCCGTGTACTCGGATGCGGATCGCGAGGCGCTGCACACGCGCACGGCAGACGAGGCGGTCTGCATCGGACCGGCACCGGCGCGTGAGTCCTATCTCGACGCCGATGCCGTGATCCGCGCCGCGCGCGAAAGCCGCGCGGATGCGATCCACCCTGGCTACGGATTTCTTTCCGAAAACGCCGCATTCGCCGAGGCCTGCGAGTCGGCCGGCATCCGCTTCGTCGGGCCGCCCGCCTCCGCAATCCGCGCGATGGGCCTGAAGCACGAGGCCAAGGCGATCGTTTCCGCGGCCGGCGTGCCGGTTGTGCCGGGCTACATGGGCGACGACCAGACCGACCGGGTCCTGCAGCGCGAGGCGGAGCGCGTCGGTTTTCCACTGCTCGTCAAGGCGGTCGCGGGCGGCGGCGGCAAGGGCATGCGCGTGGTGCGGAATGGCACCGAACTTCCGGAAGCGATCCGCGGCGCCCGTGGCGAAGCCGAGAGTGCCTTCGGCGACGGACGGCTGATTCTGGAACGCTTCCTCGAGCGGCCCCGGCACATCGAGGTGCAGGTTTTCGGCGACGGCCATGGCAATTGCCTGCACCTGTTCGAGCGCGAATGCTCGGTCCAGCGCCGCTACCAGAAGATCATCGAGGAGTCGCCTTCGCCCTATATCGATCCTGCGACGCGCGCTGCGATGACCGCCGCGGCGGTGCGCGCGGCGCGCGCGGTCGGTTACGTCAACGCGGGCACCGTCGAATTCATCGTGGGCGCGGACGGCGCCTTCTACTTCATGGAGATGAATACGCGCTTGCAGGTGGAGCATCCGGTGACCGAGATGGTGACCGGCCTCGACCTCGTCGAATGGCAGTTGCGAGTCGTGTCGGGCGAGCGTCTGCCGATCGCTCAGGAGGAACTGCGCCAGCAGGGCCACGCGATCGAGGCGCGCATTTATAGCGAGGACCCGCGTCGCGGCTTTTTGCCGTCGACCGGGAGAATCGAGCGCTTCGTCTGCCCGCCGGAGGATGCCCGCTGGCGCGTCGACCGGGGCGTCGAGGACGGCGACGTCATCACGGTCTACTACGACCCGATGATCGCGAAAGTCATTGCGAGCGGTCCCGACCGCGCTGCCGCAATCGAGACGCTGCGGCATCGGCTGGATCGTACGGCGGTCTTCGGCGTCGCGACCAACCTGCCGCTGCTGCGCGAGATCGCGATGCATCCGCAATTCGCCGCGGGCGATGTGGATACCGGATTCGTCGATCGCGAACTCGAGACGCTGACGCGTCCCAGGCAGCCCACAGCCGAAGCGCTGCTGCTCGCGGCGAGTCTTGCGCTGGCCGCAGTCAGCGAGACCGCAACTCGCAACGATCCCGGATCGCCCTGGGCGCGCGGCGATGCCTGGCGCATGACGGGATCCGGCCGCCAGACTCTCGGCCTGCAAACACCCACATTCCTGCAACTGCGCGCCACCCGCCAGGGCAGCCGAATCGAGATCTCGCTACCCGATGCGACGCAGACCGGCTGCGTTCTACCCGATGGCGACAATCGATTCCGTGTCGAGGTCGGCACCGGCACGCGGGACATCGAATTGATCCGCCACGGCACGCGCCTGCAGATCATCGGCGCCCAGGCCGATGAGATCGCTCTCGCCGCGGCCTGGCCATTCGAACGCGACGTCGAAGATGCCGATGCCCATCCCGTCTCGCCGCTGCCGGGCCGCGTCGTCGAGCTGCGCGTGAAGACCGGCGATCCAGTCGCGCGCGGCGACGTGCTCGCGATCGTCGAAGGCATGAAGATGCAACATGCGGTCAAGGCCGGCCGCGCGGGCCGGATCGCCAGGGTGCTGGCCCAACCGGGTGCGCTCGTCGACGCGGATACGGTGCTGTTTGACATAGAGCCTGTCTGACCGATCGGTTGTTTTGCGGCGCAAGACCCGCTAACGTGCTGACCCCATTGTGTTGTCTGCACCTTTGTTCGCAGGTGCAGTAAAGGGTTTCATGCAGCTTGCAAACAAAGTGGTCGCCATCACGGGAGGCGGTCGTGGACTCGGCCGGGCCATGGCACTGGCATTCGCCGCCCAGGGCGCCCAGGTCGCGGCACTCGACGTCAACGCCGCGGATCTCGACGAAACCTGCGCGCAATGCACAGCGCTCGGCGTGCGCTCAGCTTCCTACCTGACCGACGTTGTCGAGGAATCGCAAGTGACCTCGAGCCTCGACGCGATCGTGTCCGACTTCGGCCGGCTCGACGTGCTGATCAACAATGCGGGCGTCACGCGCGACGCTCTGCTGGTGAAGGCACGGGACGGCGAAATCGTCTCCAAGATGTCGCTCGCGCAGTGGAATGCAGTGCTCAATGTCAACCTGACGGGCGTCTTCCTGTGTGGCCGCGAAGCCGCGGAACGTATGATCCGGCTCGGCAATGGCGGACTCATCATCAACATTTCCTCGATCTCGCGCGAAGGCAACCCCGGGCAGTCGAACTATTCTGCCGCCAAGGCGGGGGTCGCCGCGATGACGGTGGTCTGGGCCAAGGAACTTGCGCGCCACGGCATTCGAAGCGCGGCCATCGCGCCGGGTTTCTGCGCGACCGACATCCTCGCGTCGATGAAACCGGAAATGGTGGCGAAGATCACCGGATCGGTGCCCTTGCAGCGGCTTGGCGACCCCGCGGAGATCGCCTCGACCGCGGTCTACATCGCGGAGAATGAATTCGTCACCGGTCGCGTCATCGAAATCGACGGCGGTCTGCGCCTCTAGCAGGGATGCATATGTTGCAGGGTGCGGCTTTGCAGGGGCCGCGCGACGGGCGGGCCGGCGCCTGTAGACTGTCGCCCGGAGGACAGCAATGGATCTCGATCAGGTCAAGGCGGTCATCAGCGGCGGGGCTTCGGGACTCGGGCTCGCGACCGCCAGGCGTCTGGTCGCCGCGGGCGGCAGGGTCGCGCTGCTGGATGTGCAGGACGAGGCCGGGAATGCGGCCGCGGGCGCGCTGGGCAAGGCTGCGCATTATCGCGGCTGCGACGTGACGAGCGAAACGGCCGTCGAATCCGCCGTCCGCGAGGCCGCGGACTGGATGGGCGGACTGAATCTGGCGGTGTCCTGCGCCGGCGTTGCGACCCCGGGCAAGTTGTTGGGCCGCGAGGGGCCACTGTCGTCGGCGGTGTTCGCACATGTGCTGGCCATCAACACCATGGGCACCTTCAATGTCGACCGCGCGGCGGCGCTCCTGATGCAGAACAACGCGCCCGATGCCGACGGCGAGCGCGGATTGCTGGTGCACACGGCCTCGGTCGCGGCCTATGAAGGCCAGATCGGTCAGGTGGCCTACTCCGCTTCCAAGGCGGCAGTCGTCGGCATGGTGCTGCCGCTCGCACGCGAACTCGCACGCTTCGGCATTCGCGTCGTCGCGATCGCACCGGGGCTCTTTGCCACGCCGATGCTCGCGGGCCTGCCGAAAGAGGCGCAGGAATCGCTGGGCGCACAGGTGCCCTTCCCCGCGCGCCTCGGCCGCCCGGAGGAGTACGCGGAACTCGTTGCAACCATCTGCACCAACCGTATGCTCAATGGCACCACGATACGACTTGATGGCGCCATCAGGATGGCACCCCGATGAGCACCGCCGCCATTCGGATCTGCAGCGGGCTGCTGATTGGGGCCGCGCTCGTGGGATGCGCGGCGCAACCGATTGCGACCAGCGTGGGGGCGCCTGCGCCAGGCGGCATCAACATCCCGCTCGAGTATTACCGGCTCGGCAACGGGCTGAAGGTCGTGCTGTCGCGCGACGTGTCGGCACCCACCGTCACCGTCGGCGTCTATTACCGCGTCGGCTTCCGTGTCGAGCCTCGCGACCGCACGGGCTTCGCGCATCTGTTCGAGCATTTGATGTTCCAGGGCTCGGCCAATCTCGGCAAGATGGAATTCATCCGCCTCATCGAAGGCAATGGCGGCGTCGTCAACGGCTCCACGCGCCTGGATTACACGAATTACTTCCAGATCGCGCCGACGCACACGCTGGAAACGGTCCTGTGGGCCGAAGCGGACCGCATGAAAGGCCTCGCGATCACCCAAGAGAATCTGGTGAATCAGCAGGGCGTCGTCAAGAACGAGGTCCACGATAACGTGCTGAACCAGCCCTATGGCGGTTTCCCGTGGCTGTCCATGCCCCAGCTCGCGCACGAGAACTGGTACAACGCCCACAATTTCTATGGCGACCTCGCGGACATCGAGGCGGCGACGCTCGAAGACGCGCGCGCGTTCTTCGAGACCTATTACACGCCTGGCAACGCGGTGCTGGTCGTCGCGGGGGATTTCGAAGCGGCGCAGGCGCGCGCGTCGATCGAGAAGTACTTCGCGGCGATTCCTGCGCGCGCGCAACCCGAGCGTCCGGACATCGCCGAACCGCCGCAGCAGCAGGAGAAGCGCCATTCATTCGTCGACAGCCTCGCGCCGCGTCCCGGCCTCGCGGTCGCCTGGCATGTGCCGGAACGCGGTACGCCCGAGCACTATGCATTCGGGCTGCTGGACCAGATCCTGCTGCAGGGTGAGGACAGCGCGCTGTGGCAGAGGCTCATACAGCAACGTGGCTATGGGGGCGGCGTCGGTGGGGGCATCAACCTGCTCGGCAACATGTTCGATTACGACGGCCCGATGCTGTGGACGCTTTACCTTATCCACGACGCGAATGTTTCCCCCGATGCGATCCTCGCGGACGTCGATGCAGAGATCGCGAGGCTCAAAACATCGCCGCCCACACAGGCGGAGCTCGAGCGGGCGCTGACAAAGATCCGCGCCGATCTCTACGATCTCGCTGGTTCGAGCAGCCGATTCGGACTGGTGGATCTCCTGGCCGCATTTGCGCTCTTTGACGACGACCCGACGCGCATCAATCGCATCGAATCCGAATTCCGGGCGATCAAGCCCGAGATGATTTCCGAAGTCGCGCGTCGCTATCTGCAGGACAGCCAGCGCAGCGTGCTGATCCTCGAGCCGGGCCGGGCGCCGGCCGGAGCGCAGCCATGAGGCGATTCATCGGATTGGCGCTGACGCTCCTCACATTCGTCGCTGCTGCGCAGACTCGCGAGCAGCCACCGGCGCCGGGCAAGCCCCGCGATTTCAAATTGCCGGCGCGGGAAACCGTGCAGCTCTCAAACGGCCTGTCGCTGACCTTCATCGACTACGGAACCGTGCCCAAGGTGACGGTGCTGGCCGTTGTCAGGACCGGCAACATTGACGAGGGCGAATCGACCTGGCTAGCGGATGTCGCGGTCGAGATGCTCAAGGAAGGCACCGCCACACGCACGGCCGCCGACATCGCGCGCACTGCCGCCGGCATGGGCGGCGCGCTCAGCGTCGGCGCCGGCGCCGAGCAAACTTCCGTTGGAATCTCCGTTCTGTCCGAGCACGCAACGGCAGCCGCCGATCTCGTCGCCGACGTGCTGCGCAATCCGCGCTTCCCGGAATCCGAGCTGCCGCGCGTGCTCGCGAATTTCGAGCGAAGCCTGAGTGTTGCGCGCGCGGAGCCCGACTCCATCGCAGGTGAGGCGCTCGCCAGGCTCGTTT
>CAYZDW010000206.1:0-3243 GCA_964477175.1 uncultured Steroidobacteraceae bacterium
ACACTCCGCTGCCGGGCGGCGACGCGGCCGTCAGTGACGAATTCGGCGCGGCCGGCTCCGACTTGGGGCTTGCCGACGCCACGATCGAATACCTGCTGCGCCAGGCGGTCCAGAAACGCCTAGGCAAGGGGCGTTGAGATACGGGGACTTTTGCAGCGGTGCCTAGCCCCTTTAGTTCCAGCAGGATGTTTTTCCCGAAGCGTCCAGGGATGGATTCACGGCGTTCCTGAAGACGTATCAGCCACCATCAGATGTCGCCGAAGGCGCCGCCGAGCCCGTCGATGATGAACTGCACGGCCAACGCCGCGAGCACGACGCCCGCGAGCCGGCTCACGACATGCGCGCCGGTCACGCCCATGACCCGCATGACCACGGGCGTGAGCCGCAAGAGCGCATAGGTGATAGCGAGCACCAGCACGACGACGCCGAACAGCCCGACCGCCAGCAGCGTCTCCGGCCGCGGCGCTCCGAAAGTCAGCAGCACGATCGCTATCGCGCCAGGCCCCGCGATGAACGGGAACGCCAGCGGAAACACCGAGATATCCGTGCGTGCGCGCGCTTCCGATTTTTCCTCCGACGTGGTTCGCGTGCCGGATTCGCGCGCAAACACCATCTCGAGCGCGATCAGGAACAGCATTACGCCGCCGGCGATTCGGAAGGCGTCGATGCTGATGCCCATCATGCCGAGGAACCAGGCGCCGGCCAGTGCGAACAACAGCAGCACGAGGCCCGAGACCAGCACGGCTTTCAGCGCCATCCTGCGGCGATAGCCCGCGTCCGCTCCCTCGGTCAGGGCCGCGAACAGCGGCACCAGCGTAATCGGCTCGACGACGACGAAGAACAGCACGAAGAATTTGAGCAGTTCATCGAACATCGGGTACCTCAGCTCTCGTAGTCCAAGCTTCAGCCTTCCAGGCGCCGGATGCGGTCCCGCAACCACCACATCATGAAGAGGCCCGGCAGCGCCGTGAAGAAGGTGATCAGATAAAAACTGGTCCAGCCGATTTCGTCGGCGAGGACGCCGGCCGGCCAGCCGAGCACGTTGCGCGGCAGCACGGCAAGCGCCGACAGCAGCGCGTACTGGAAGGCGCTGAAGCGCTTGTCGCACAGCGCCATCACGAACACGACCAGCGCAGTGTTGCCCATCGCCCCGAAGAAATTGTCGAGCGCGACCGCGGCCACCATGACCGTCATGTCGTGTCCGGCGATCGAGACGCCCATGTAGAGCAGGTTGGTAACGGCCTGGAGCGCACCGAACAGCAGGAGCCCGCGCAGCAGTCCGAGCTTCACGATCCACAGCCCGCCGACGATGGCGCCGGCGATGTTCGCGGCCAGCATCACGGTCTTGGTCGCGAGCGCGATCTCCGTGAGGCTGAAACCGACATCCATCAGGAAAGGCGTGAACAGCTTGAGCGCGAAGGCGTCGCCGACCTTGTAGAGCACCAGCGCGACGATCAGCACGAGTGTGCCATCGGCGCCGAGCAGCTGCTTGAGCGGTCCGACGACGGCGTCGCGCAAGGTCCGCGGCGGCACCGGCGCCGCTTCGGGCTCCGGTGCCCACACTGTCGCCGCCGTGAACGCGAGCATCACGCCGGCCATGACGAGGTAGGTCACGCGCCAGCTGGTGTAGTCCGCGATCAGGAGCGCGCCCGCCAGGGCGAAATAGGAGGCGGTCCGGTAGCCGAGATTCGCCGCAGTCGCGGCCGGGCCGCGTTCGCTGCTGCGCGCGGCATCCGTGCGGTAGGCGTCGATCACGATGTCCTGCGAAGCCGACAGCGCCGCGATCACGAGCGCAGCGGCCGCAAAGGGGACGAGCCCGCCTTCCGGGCCGTGAAACGCGAGCCAGACGAGTGCGGCGGTGAGCGCCACCTGGAACAGGAAGATCCAGCCGCGCCGGCGCCCCAGCCAGGGCAGCGAGTATCGGTCCAGCAACGGCGCCCACAGCGGCTTGAGGGTGTAGGCCAGGCCGATCAGCGACAGCAGACCGATGTCGGTGTTAGACACGCCGGCGGTCTTGAGCCAGGCCTGCAGCGTCGAGTCGGTCAGGTTGTACGGCAGGCCCGATGCGAGTCCGAGCAACAGGAACGCGACGATCCGGCGGTTGCCGAGGGCCTCGCGCAGGGAAGGCTTGTGCGTCGCGACGTTCACGGCAGCTCGTAGTCCATCGTCAAGGGGGCGTGATCGGAGAACCATGCATCCTTGTAGATCGAAGCCGTGCGCGCCTTGCCTGCCAGCGAGCGGCTCACGACCTGGTAGTCGATTCGCCAACCGACATTCTTGGCCCGCGCCTGGCCACGATTGGACCACCAGGTGTATTGCTCGGGCCTGGAATCGATCTCACGAAATGCGTCCACCCAGCCGAGCTCGCCGAATACCCGGTCGAGCCAGGCCCGCTCTTCCGGCAGGAATCCGGAATTCTTCTGGTTGGCGCGCCAATTCTTGAGGTCGATGGGCTGGTGCGCGATGTTGAAGTCACCGCAGAGGACGTACTGCCGCTTGCGTCGCCCGAGGCGTTTCAGGTACGGAAGGAAAACGTCGAGGAAACGGAATTTCGAGGCCTGGCGCTCCGGACCTGACGAGCCCGAAGGCAGGTACAGCGACACGATGGACAGCGGCCCGAACTGCAGCTCGAGGTAGCGTCCTTCGCCGTCGAATTCAGGGACACCGAACCCGCGGATCACCCGGTCGGGCTGCGTCTTCGAAAATGCGGCGACGCCGCTGTAGCCCTTGCGTTCGGCGTCGAAGTAATGACAGTGATAGCCGTCCGGCCGGAAGCCGCCGTCCTCGAGCTGGTGCACCTGCGCCTTGGTCTCCTGCAGACAGACGACATCCGGCGATTGCGAGGGCAGCCAGTCGAACAGGCCCTTGCGGGCCGCGGACCGGATGCCGTTGCAGTTGAGCGTGAGGATGCGCATGCTGGCTCCGCGGCCGATGCGCCATGATACGCACCCATCAAAAAGAGTTCATCGAACTGATCCTCGCGCGGCAGGTGCTACGCTTCGGGCAATTCACACTGAAGTCGGGCCGCGTGAGCCCGTACTTCTTCAATGCCGGGCTCGCCAATGACGGCGCAGCACTCGGCACAATTGGCGCCTGCTATGCGCAGGCGATCGTCGACTCGGGTTTGGGCTTCGACATGCTGTTCGGGTCCGCGTACAAGGGCATCCCGCTCGCCACGGCGACCGCGATCGCCCTCGCCGCCCGTCACGGCCGGAACGTGCCGGTCGCCTTCAACCGCAAGGA